>JANLRE010000092.1:0-3135 GCA_031368205.1 Fimbriiglobus sp.
CCCCTGGCTCAGGTTTTCGCACTGCTCCGCAATCAATTCGCCTTCCTGGACCCAGACGCGGTACTTCACCTTGAGCGGGGTTTCGGGGGTGAGGTCGTAGACGAAGTAGCTGCCGAAGCGGCCGTAGTCGCGCTCACTGAAGCGGGCTTCTTTGGGGTTGTCGGGGCGATCCAGGTACACGGCGGTGTAGCGTTTGCCGTGCAGCGTGAAGCTCATGGCGTCCCACGTTAGGTTCACGTGTTCATTTTGGCCGGGCCAGTTTCGGGTGGCGCCGGGTTTGTCTTTGCCGTCGGGGCGGGTGTAGACGGTCTGCTTGGAGTTCTCTTTTGCCGATACATCTTGGTGCGCGCGGAAGTGGAACCCGGCGTGTTGCGGGTCGCCGTCGAGCTTCACTAGGGGTTGTTTCGTGGACAACACGGAGGCGAATTCGATGAGCGTTCCACCTTTCATGTTGAACGCGGTCACTTCCCGTTGTTCGTCGGCGAACAACGCACCGTCTTGACCATGCCAGCTAATCGCCGCACGGTGTTGCCCGTACACTTCACCGGCTTCGGTCAGCAACATTTTCTCGTGCTGGGTGTACTCGCCTTTGCGACCGTGCCACGTGTCGATGCCAGTCTTGTCTCCGTAGCTAATCTTCAACCAGCCGTAGAACAGGCCGCGATGGTGCGGAAACATTTTAGACTTATCGGCGGACAAGTACGCCGTGCTCGTGATGAGCGACTTGCCATCTGTCGGGTCGAAGACGCCGTGGTACGGCTTAAACGTGAGTTCGTGGGTGTCCTTCGTGGTGCCGTCTCGCGGCTTGTTGATGTAGCGTAACACCGGACGTTGATCGAAGCTTAAATCCACATACTCGCCGGGTGTTTCTTTGAACTGGAATGCGGGTGGTGCTTTCACGTAGTTCAGCGTCGTGGGGCGAAGTTTCAGCGTTTCCCCCGCAGGGAGTTTTGGCAACACGAACGTCAACCGTTTGCCCCGGACTGGTTCGGCCAACAGCGGCCCTTCGCCGATCTGGGCGGGGACGTGCATCCCGTCCGGCAGCGTGATGCTGTTGATGCCGGCATCAAAGCCCGCAGGCAATGGTGCGGAGATCACGACGTTGGTGAGCGTCGTGGCGCCGCCCGTGACTTCCAGCACTGGCGGTGCGGCTGTGGCAGTTAAAGGAAAGAGTAGGAGCAGCAGAGCGAGGCAGCGTTTCATGGGGAAACTTCCTGAGTGGGGAGTGTGATGTAAAGCCCACGGACGATCGTCCGTGGGCTTTCGTGGGCTTTCGTGGGCTTTCTGGCTATTTTTTGTTGAACACAAACTTGCTCGGGTTGCCGCTGCCGAGCGCGCCGCCGTTGGGGCGATACAGTACCACTTCTTCGATCTTTTTGGCCAATTCAAAATCTTTATCTGTGATCCCGCCCGCGTCGTGGGTCTGGAGTTTCACCCACAGTTTGCCCCAGGTGATGGCGAGGTCGGGGTGATGCCAAGCGGCTTCCGCAAGGAAGCCAATCGCGTTCACGGCCATGAGGGTTTGCGGCCACCCGTCGGTGTTGAACTTTCGGCGAATCCAGCCGTCTTCGAGATACCATTCATTCAAGCCGTGTTCGAGCAGTTTTGCGGCGATTTCGGCATCGGTGTACGTTTTCTTGGCATCGGCCATCGCGGAACCTCCCGGTCGGTGGGGCGGATTGTACGAACGGGACGGTGTCATCTTAAGCAACAATTCCCCGCCGGATAATAGCCCGCCCAAGAAAGCCGGGGTATAACTCACTCCAATTCGACACGAAAACGACGGGTGCTTCGCTCATGTCCAACCGGGATCGACTCCGTGAATTGTTCTTGGAACGGGCGATAAAATTCGGTGATTTCACGCTGGCATCCGGTTTGAAAAGCCGTTACTACATCAATTCCAAGAAAGTGCTGTTCCACGCCGAAGCGATCACTCTGCTGGGCGAATTGCTGAACGAGGCCACGCACGACCTGGAAATGGATGCGATCGGCGGCCTTGAAGTCGGGGCGATTCCGATGGCGGTGGCGGCGCTCGTGGCCTGTCACCGCAGTGGCCGGGTTGTCGAAGGGTTTTTCGTCCGCAAGCTGGCCAAGAGCCACGGCAGCCAGGAACTGGTCGAAGGCCAAGTGAAGGCAGGCGATCAAGTTGTCGTGATAGATGACGTACTCACAACCGGCGGTAGCGTGGTGCAAGCGATCCACGCCGTGGAAGCGTTGGGTGCCACGGTGGTGCGGGTGATTTGTATTTGCGATCGGCTTCAAGGTGCGCGGGAAGCGTTGACGGGGTATGACTTTCGACCGCTGTTCACGATACAGGATTTCGGCATTCAGCCCGCGAATTGACGATGACCTTTAGTCCAAGGACCGCCCATGAACCCGCTCTTCGCCACAGCGACCACATTTTCGCTTTCGTTCTCACTCGAACACCTCGGGACGGGGTTGCTCTCCGCTGCGGCGTTTGGATTACTCGGGATCTTGCTTTTGATGCTAGGATACAAAGTGTTCGAGTGGATCACGCCGAAGTTGGATGTCGAGAAGAAACTGCAAGAAGGTAGTGTGGCCGTCGCCGTTGTGGTCGGATCATTACTGTTGGCAATTGCGATCGTCGTGGCTGCGGCCATCGTGGGATAATCATGAAGAGCAAAAGTCGAAACATCACGTTCGTGTTACTTGGCACTGCCATGATGTGCAGTTGCTGTTGCTGTTTGCTCCCGGCCCCGCAGGACGACGAGCCGGCACCAACCCCGGCACCAATCGACTCCGACAGTAACTCGTTTGGTGCGGATGCCATTGCATCCGACACGCCGAACACGACGCAGACGGCGGACAGCACGACGCAGCAGTCCACGCACCGGCGGTCCTACGTGCCGTTATTCCTGCCGCTGTTCTTTGGCGGCGGTGGCGGGTATGGTGGCCGACCCGGCTACGGTGGCGGTGCCCCGGTGCAGGGTGGTTCGTCTGGAGTTTCGCGCGGTGGCTTCGGGGGAACAGGTACAGCAATTGCGGGTGGCAGCGGTGGCAGCGGCGGGAGTAGTAGTGCGTCATGAAGCACCTCACGATCGTCGTGAAACCCTTTCGCGCCGAAGCGGTGTTGCAAGTCATCGCCGAAGTCGGCGTCGAGTTGTGTGTCGTGCG
>JANLRE010000243.1:0-2999 GCA_031368205.1 Fimbriiglobus sp.
GTTAATGTCCCCGGAGGCGGTGCGAACGCCGCCGGTGTAGCCTTGCTCGTAGGCGAGGAAGCGGAATTTCTCCAGACCCGAGGCGTAGTCGAAGACCCGCACCAGCGGCGCACTCCCCGCACCCGCACCCGTCACCAGGAACGATGTCTTCGTGGGATCAAGCCCCGACGCCACGAACCGGGGTTGTAGCCCCAGATTCGCAACTGCCGAAACCACACCCGGCGTGGGCGGCGTGACGGCGACGCTCACCGCACCCGGCGTTGCCACAGCGAGGCTGTTCGCCGAGGAACTTAAGAAGTCACGCTTGGACGGTTCCACCGGGGTTTGCGGCGATCCGCCGGGAGGACGACTCGACCCGGAGATCACTTCACCGAAGTTAAACGGCCCGCGAATCGGTGCGGACGCATTCAGCACAAGGCCGGAGAAGACATCGTTCGTGATCGTCGGACGTGGCCCGTTCGGGTCACCGTCTTGTTCTTGCCAGTCGTCGTAGTCCGTCGGTTGCGTCTCACTCAGTGAATACGTGCCATACGGCAGGCTTGGGAAGTCGTACCGTCCTTGGCTGTTGGTCAGAACTGTCAGGCCACCAGGGACATCGGCAGCGGTTAGTGGCCGAGCGAAGGCAGTTCCGGCAAAGGCGGTCCCACTGATGGTGACTGCAACCCCTGGAATCGGCGCTTCACCGGCCTCGAAGATACCGTTGCGATTCGTGTCCACCCAAACGTATCCGAAGGTCGCCGCGTTCGGAAACTCTCCAAAGTTATAATTGATCCCGGTGTCGTTCGCGTTCAGCCGAATCGAACTGAGGATGTCGTTGCCCGTTATCCCGACTACAGTGCCGCCAACGGTCCCGGCGGCATCAAGGCCGTCGTAGAAGTTGCCGTCCGGTTGCTGTTCGCGGATGGTGTAATTGCCAGGCACTAGGCTAGTGAACTGATAAAACCCGTTGGTATCCGTCAACACGGACTTGCTGACTGGGTTTCCGTTGTCGTCGGTGCCATTCAGGTAAACCCGTGTGCCCGGTATCGGCTTCTCACCAGCGTCGCGGACCCCATTCAGGTTCGCATCAACGTAAACGAAACCAGAGACCTGTGCCACTCCCGCTGGTGGTGGAGGGGGCGGAGGCGGAGGCGGGGGAGGTGGAGCCGGAGGCGAGATCAGGCCGAAATCTTGGGTGAGGTTGGCGGTGCCGTTCTCGCTGGGGTTGCCAGTCGGGGTTAGCACGAAGGACTGCGTGCGGATGGCGCCGTTGGCTTGGCCGGTGCCTTTGTCGTGGTCTTCGAGGATCGACTCAGCAGCGGGTTCAAACGGACTGCCGATGCCGCCGGTTGAACTCGTGAGTCCGGCGGGCGGTGTGATTTCGACGGAGTAGGTTCCCGACGTCAAGTTGCTGAAGCGGTACAGGCCGCTCGCATTGGTCGTGGTCGTAGCAAGAACCACTCCGTTGCCGTCGAGCAACCGCACGACGACGTTCGGAACGCCGGCTTCACCGGCATCCCGGATGCCGTTGTTGTTCGTGTCCAACCACACCGTATCACCCACCGCAAGTGGCGAGTACAACCCGAAATCTTGTGTCAGGTTGGCAAAACCGTTCTCGCTCGGGTTCAGTGCGGACCCCGGAATTCCAAGCGTAAAGATCCCGGCTTTGATTGAGCCGTTCGGCTGTGTCGTGCCCTTGTCGATGTTGTCGGTGGTGTTCTGCGGTGCCGGTTCAAACGGACTTCCCACGCCCCCCGTCGAACTCACCAGCCCCGTTGGCGCGGTGACTTTCACACAGTAAACACCGGGGGCGAGGTCGCTGAAGCGGTACGTGCCGTCGGTCGCCGTTGTTGTTGTCGCAATCATGTTCCCAGCGCCGTCCAGCAGCATTACGGTCACGCCGCTGATGCCCGGTTCACCGACATCCCGGATGCCGTTGTTGTTGTCGTCGCGCCAGACTAAATCCCCGACGGCAAGCGGCTTGTAGAAACCGAAGTCTTGGTTGCGGTAACTACTCTCGTTTGGAACACCGGCATCGAGCGCCGTCGCGGACGCAGGGCCGTCCGTATCGTCGAGTGGGGCTAACCCGACTTGCAAGTTCAGAACTGGCCCGCGCACAGCTAAACCACCTGTTTGCGTGGTGCCGTGGTCGCGGTTGTTGGCGGGATCGGTGGGCGTTAACACTGGCTCAAATGGACCTGTTGCCGAACCGTTTGTCCCTGTGCTGGATTTGAATCCGGTTGGGACCACGACTTCGATTTGGTAGCGACCCGGCGTCAAATTCGTGAACAAATAGCCGCCATCGGCAGCGGTGGTCGTCGTGATCGCCACGCCACCCGCTCCGAGGACGGGGTCCCCTGCCCCATCGAGCAACCGAACTGTGACGCCCGCAATCGCCGGTTCGGCGTTGTTGAAGATGCCGTCGTTATTGATGTCGTTCCACACGAAATCCCCCACAGAGACTTTGCGGTAGATGCCGAAGTCTTGTCGCAAGTTGGCACGCCCCGCGATTCCGTCCGAAGACAGGTCCGGGTTTGTCGCGGAACCCGCATCACCCAATGTTACCGCAGTTGAGGTAATTTTCTGCGAACCCGCCACCTGGGTGCCGTGGTCGGCGTTGTTAGTTAGGTCGCTCCCGGCCAATCCGGGTTCAAACGGCCCGGTCATGCTGCCGTTCGTTCCGCTACTGCTCATGTAGCCAACCGGAGCGGTGATACGAATGCGGTATTGACCAGGGATCAAGTTCGAGAACAGGTAGGTTCCGTCTGCGATGGTTGTCGTCTGGATTGGGACGTTCGCCGAATCCGTGATCGGGTTGCCTGCGCCGTCCAGGAGTTCAACAACAATCCCGCTGATGCCGTTTTCAGTCGGGTCTTTGACGCCGTTGTTGTTGGCGTCGTCCCAGACAAAGTTCCCCAATTGCAAGGGTTGGAAGACGCCAAAGTCTTGCGTGCGATACCGGCTCGTGACGCCCGCAGGGTCGGCGGGTAGTCCGGCAGGAATTGTGGCCGGGTCAACCG
>JANLRE010000249.1:0-1788 GCA_031368205.1 Fimbriiglobus sp.
GTAGTGTGCCAGCCCTTCGCCATAATGTACCCGAGTGACATCGGGATGATGTGCTGTACCTATCGGTGAAATCTACGACATGTGGCCGGTTATCTCCGGCCACATGTTCGTTTCCATTGACTTGTTGCCTGTCCAAAGTTGAGTGACGATTCTGCGTTTCAGTCGTCCATTCTTGAACCAACTCGATTCGAGACAAGAAATCGAGAAGCTTCTGGGGACGCCCCGGTATCGTATGTACAATGACAGCCACCCAAACGAATGCCACACTTGTGTGGCCCTTGTCGAGTCCCCCGATGCCCGATCCCGAATCGACCCGATCCGAACTCGATCCGCAACGCAGTGATTCCACGCATTTATTTCCTGAAGCGGACAGCTTGCTGACCCGATCTCAACTTGACCCGAACGCGACGGCATCTGTTGAACCAGCGGTTGAGGTTCGGCCTGATACCCATTCCAAAATGGAGATTCCCGGCTACGACGATCTCGAACCCATTGGCGAGGGTGGGATGGGCATTGTGTACAAAGCCCGTCAGGTCCGATTGAATCGGATTGTAGCCGTCAAGATGGTGCTCGGCGGGAATCGGGTTGGACCCAAGGAATTGATTCGTTTCCTCGCGGAAGCCGAGGCGGTTGCGGCGGTCGATCATCCGCATGTCGTGCGGGTGTATGAGTTCGGGGATGTCGAAGGGCGGCCGTTTTTGGCGATGGAGCATCTGGGCGGCGGTAGTCTCGGCGAGCGTCTGAAAACTGGCGGGCCGCTGGCTCCGGTGGACGCGGCGGTGTTGGTGGGGAAGTTAGCGGGTGCAGTCCAAGCGGCCCACGATTTGGGGATCGTCCACCGGGATTTGAAGCCGGGGAATATCCTCTTTGACGAAAGCGGTGAACCTAAAATCGTGGACTTCGGGTTGGCGAAACGGGGAAGCGGATCGGACCTGACGCGAACGCAAGCGGTTATGGGAACCCCGGCGTACATGGCTCCGGAGCAAGCGCGTGGCAACTCCCGGTTGGCTGGCCCGGCGGCGGACATCTGGGCGTTGGGTGTGATTCTGTACGAGTGTCTGACCCGGCAGCGACCATTCAAAGGCGACGACATCGGCGCACAACTCGATGCCGTGATGACCGCCGAGCCGGTGCCGCCACGGGCGATCGACTCGACGATCCCACGTGCCGTCGCGTTGATTTGTTTGAAGTGCCTGGAGAAGGTACCGACGGATCGCTACGCAACAGCGTCATCGTTGGCGACCGACTTGAATCGCTTCGCCACAGGTCAACCCGTCTCGGTCCACGCGGCGGGCGTGGTCGAACGCACCGCCAAATGGATGAAACGCAACCCCACCCGAGCCGCCGCCTACGGCCTGACCGCAACCGTCGTGAGCCTGATCGCCGTGATGGCCGTGATCGGATCACTACTGTGGCAAGCACGCGATTTGAACGTCCAATTGGCAAGCGAAAAGCAAGCCACCGAACAACAACGCGATGTGGCAGACGAAGCAAGGCTCAACGAAGAAGCCGCCAAAAAAGTAGCCATTGCCGCCCGCGATCTGATCGCAAAGATTGAGTACCTCCGGACCGTCGAGGTCGCTCACCGAGAGTATGAAGATGGAAATGTCGGGCGTACTTTAGAACTGCTCGACACTTGCCCACAACATCTACGCGGCTGGGAATGGAACTACGTCAAGCGTTTGTGCCATCGAGATATTCTGACACTTCGAGGACACAGCAAGACTGTCCAATCCGCCTCATTCAGTCCAGATGGCACGCGGATCGTCACGGCGAGTGATGACAATA
>JANLRE010000947.1:0-3956 GCA_031368205.1 Fimbriiglobus sp.
CCTCCTTCGTGGACCCAGGTTTTGTGACGGCGAAACGGGGTGTTACAAAGGCTCGACCAACCCGGCCCGATGCTCAGGAACGTGGCCCCGGTCCCGCACTCCGCATGAATGTCGTGGCCATCACCACGGACCATGATTTCGGCACTGGCGCCGTTGTCGGACAGGAACACCACGAGGGTGTTATCTAGCATCTCGGCTTTCCGCAACTGTGCCAGAATCCGCCCGATTTCCTGGTCCATTCGATCGACCATCGCGGCGTGGACCGCCATCTTGTTCGCTTGAAACTCTTGCTGTTCGCGGCTCAAGTCCTTCCAGACCAACGGGCGGTTTAATTCGTTCGGACCCAGTTTCTGGATGTCGGCGGGGAACGCATACGGCGGCCCGAGATCGCGTTCGATCGGCGACAGGGTGTCGCCGAGTTTTAGGTCACGCATCCGCTTCCAGCGTTCCTCCCGCAACACATCCCACCCCGCGAGGTACTTCTTGCGATACTTGGCAACGTCCGTCGCCGGAGCTTGCAGCGGGAAGTGCGGCGCGGTGAACGCGACGAACTCGAAGAACGGTTGCTTCGGGAACTTCGCCGCGTGGTCGTTGATGTGCGTGATGGCATGGTCCGCAATCGCGGTGCTGGAATAGTAGTCGCCCTTCGGGTCGGCAGGAGGTAGTGCTTTATCGTCTTCGGTGTGCTGCTTCGGGGCGAAGTGTCGGTTGTGATCGTTCAGGCTGTACGAATGCTCGAACCCGTTCTGAAGCGGTAGGCCGTCCACGTGCCACTTCCCAGAGTGGTACGAACGATAGCCGCAGTCCTTCAACAGTTCCGGCAACAGTTTCGCCCACGGAGGTCGCACCCCCTGGTTGCCGCTTTTGACGCCCGGAATGGTATCGCGTCGCACCTGATGGGCGTAGTACCCCGTCAACACTGAAGCCCGCGTCGGCCAACACCGTCCCGTGTTGTAAAACTGCGTGAACCGTAACCCGCCCTTGGCCAGCGTGTCCAGGTTAGGCGTCTCGATCTCGCTGCCGTAACAGCCAGCGTCCGAGAAGCCCATGTCGTCGGCCAGAATCAACAGGATGTTGGGTTTCGTCGGCGGATCGGCGGCGCGGACTGGCGTTGTGATTAGCGAGAACAGTGACACGAGGAACACGAGACGGGTCATCGCTTCTACTCCGTGAATCGCGCGGGCTTCAAACAGCTTACGGGAACCGAATCTCCAGGATCGAAAGGTCGTCGTCGAGGATATCAGAGCCGTTCATTTCGCGGATGAGGTTGTGAAGTTCGGGCATGACTTCGTTGGGTTTGTGGTTGACGAGGTCGGTGAAGGTTTGGATAAACTCGGGGATGGTCCAATCGGTGCCGTCGGTTTTGTGAATCTCGTGCGCGCCGTCGCTGTAGAGGTACAACCAGGAATTCGGCGGCACATCGACTTCGGTCTGTTCAAACTCCGGCCACGGCATCATGCCGATCATCGGGCCTTGGGAGTCGAGCTGTTGCGGGTGCGGGCGGTTCGGGCCGGTGCCGGTGTACAGGAACGAGGCCGGGTGCCCGGCCCCCGACCACGTCAACTTTCGAGTGCTACAGTTGTAGACGCCGTACCAGATCGTGAAGAACTTCTCGCCGTGTTTTTCACACGGAAACGCTTCATTCAAGCCGAACAGCACTTCGCCGGGGTTCTTGAAATCGGTGTTCGATAGCGTGCCGGTTCGCAACACGTTCAACACCGTCACGCCGTAGAGTGCGGACGCCAACCCGTGGCCGGTGATGTCCAGGAGGTACATTGCTAGGTGATCTTTGTCCAGCCGGTGGTAGCCCAGGGCGTCGCCGCCCATCGCGGCGGTCGGGACGAAATACCAGTTGATGGCGTCGATGTCCGGGTCGTCGCCCGGCTTCCACGGCTTGGGTAACAACGACCGGACGTACTTTTCCCCCGCCGCCATTTCGTCCGCGAGTTGCTTGCGGCCCTTCTCGATCTCCTTGTAGGCGGCGTTGCGTTGTTGCAAGTTCACGTAGGCGCGGGAGTGGTAGCGGATGCGGGCGAGGAGTTCGATCTTGTCCGGGAGCTTCACGAGGTAGTCGTTGGCGCCGTTGGCGAACGCCTCGGCTTTGGTGACCGCTTCCTCCTTGCTGGACAGCACGATCATCGGCGTGTCGGCGGTCGAGGGGTTGGCCCGGAAGAACTTGACCAACATCTGGCCGTCGATCTCCGGCATCACGAGGTCTTGCAAAATGACGGTCGGCTTGATCTCGTTGGCCATCACGATGGCGCGTTGCGGCTCTTGGCAGTAGTGAAATTCGAGACCGGGTTCGGTGGCCAACATTCGCCGCACGGCTTCCGCGATCATGGGTTGATCGTCGATGAGAAGCACGCGAATCGTGCCGTTTTGCAGCAGACTGTTGGCAGTCGGTGGGGCTGGACGAGTCATAGAAGGTCGCGCGGGGTGGTGGTGTCAATCGGGCCATCGGTCTTAACGTTTCACTTGGGCGAGGATCATTCGTCCGATTTCCGGCGGCGACATGACGTGGATGGCACCTCCTAGTTTTGCGGCGGCGTCGGGCATCCCGAAGACGGCGGATGTGGCCTTGTCCTGGGCGTAGGTGGTCCAGGCGGCCTTGCGAAGTTTAAGCAACCCTTCGGCCCCGTCTCGCCCCATCCCCGTCAGCAAGACCGCGTAGCCCGGATGCGTCCAGAGGGAAGCCAGACTC
Source organism: Fimbriiglobus sp. (assembly GCA_031368205.1). Lineage (GTDB taxonomy): Bacteria > Planctomycetota > Planctomycetia > Gemmatales > Gemmataceae > Fimbriiglobus. The sequence goes on from JANLRE010000947.1 coordinate 2,702, forward strand.
TCGAACATGACATCCACATTTGGGCGAAACGGTGTTTCGCTGGGGTAAGCGGTGTAGGCAAGCGTTCCGTCGGGCCGTAGCACGAGGTGTTCATTGCGGCCCGCTAACAAGGCCACACCGGCGGTCGGCTTCTCGCCCGGCACGGCGACGCGCACCGGGATTTTGGACTTGTGCCCGATCCACTCGGCAAGCCCCGTCATGAAGTCCGCGCCCAGGTGTTGGACGATCAAAACCGCACCGGAAAAGTTGCTCGGGAATTGCGACAACACTTCGGCAATCGCTTGCGGCCCCCCGGTGGAGGCCCCGATCGCAATCAACGGTAAGCCCGTCTTGACGGCGGGCAGGGAGAGCGGCGTGTACGTTCCACTCGCGGACGTCGTCTTCAGTTTCTTGCCGACTTGGGCAATTTTATCCAACAGTTCTTGTCCGCCTTGCAACGACCCGTCCAGGCCCAAGCTCGGGGTGTTCACCGCGTCGATGGCCCCCGCCCCGAGCGCGTCGAACACGAGGCCGTAATTGCCAGACCGCGACGATGTCACGATCAAGATGGGGCAGGGCGTGGAAGCCATGATGCGCTTCGTGGCTTCGGCGCCGTTGACCCCCGGCATGATGAGGTCCATCAGGATCAAATCGGGCTTTTCCTTGGCGGCTTTCTGAACGGCGTCGTCCCCGTCTCGGGCCGTCCAAATGACGACGTTCGTCGGCACGGACGTGACCACCCGCCGCACGGCTTCCAACGCCAAAATTCGATCATCCACGATCGCAATACGCATGATGTTCCTGGTACCTGGACTGACGACAAGTGGTCGTTTCTCGCGGTCACTTCCGCTTTCGGATCATGATGATTTCGTTCCCACTGGGGCTGTGGCTGACTTCATCAAAGAAGGTGCGAATCAACAGTAAGCCGCGCCCGCACGCCTGTTCGATGTTCGCCGGGTCGGTCGGGTCGGGTAGCTTCGCCGGGTCGAACCCTTTGCCTTGGTCTTTGACCCGGACTTCCAGGTACGGCTCCCGCGTCGCGCGGATCGAGATCGTCACCCGCCGACTCGCATACGGTTCCTGTTTGGACCGCGTCGCAATGGTGGAATGGTACGCATCCCAATCGCCCGCTTTGAGTTCACTGCCGATGCCCAAGTTGCCGTGAACCATCGCGTTCACGGCGGCTTCGTGCACCGCCACGCCGATTCGCATTTGCACGGACTCGTCGAACAGTTCCATCTGCTTCATGACGATCTCAACTTGACCGACCACCTGC
>JANLRE010000291.1:0-1704 GCA_031368205.1 Fimbriiglobus sp.
CCCATAAACCCACGGGTGGTCACGTCGATGCGGTCGTCGATGATGTCGTGGATGTTGTTGGAAAATCGCCGCCCCACGGTCAGGAACCCCATCGCCGCTAACGTGCGGTTATCGTCGCCGGGTGGTAACTTGTCGGCGGCCAGTTGTTCCAGAATGAAGCGGTCATACGGCTTGTCGTCGTTGAACGACCGAATCACGTAGTCGCGGTAGGTGTACGCGAACGGGTAATCGCGGTTCTCGGTAAAAACATATCCCTTGGTGTCCGCGTATCGGGCAATGTCCAGCCAGTACCGGCCCCAGCGTTCGCCGTATTGCGGGGACGTTAGCAGTTTGTCGATCACCTTCTCGAAGGCATTCGCCGACGAATCCTGCTCGAACGCCGTGATGTCATCAAACATCGGTGGCATACCGATCAAGTCGAAGTAGGCTCGGCGAATCAGCGTGCGTTTGTCCGCAGTCGGCGCCAGTGTTGCCCCCTGCCCTTCCAGTTTGGCCACAACGAATCGGTCGATCGGGTTGGCAAAGTCGGGGCTGTTTTTCGTGACCGGGATCGTCGGTTCGCGCACGGGTTGAAACGCCCAATGGGACCGAGACGCGGCTTCAGGTGTGATCTTGGTCGTGTTGGTTGCGGGAAATGGTGCGCCAATTTTTACCCACTCGGTTAGCACCGCGACGGCTTCTGCCGGCATCGGCTTCTTCGGCGGCATCGGGTTATCCCCTTCACGCCGGACCGATTGAATCAGTTTGCTTTTCGCCGGATCACCGGCGATGACGACCGGGCCGTCGTCGTTGCCTTTCAGGAAGTCCGTGGCGTTATCCAGGCGCAAGCCTGACTGCTGTTTCTTCTCGCCGTGACAGGAAGTGCAATGCTCGACCAAGATCGGTCGAACTTTCTTCTCAAAGAACTCGATGGCTTCGGGGGTGGGTTTCGCAGGGTCTGCCGCAACACCGTTCGTGGCAAACAAGCAACACAGTATCGCGGTGCTGAGGAGTTTTCGCAAAGGCGCACCAAGTTCGAGTAACAAATCAAGACGCGGTCAGTGTGTGACCGGCGATAGCAGTATGTAACAATATAGGTGGTAACTCCATGAGAAGCGAAGCCGAATTGGCGACAAGTGCTACCAGATCATCAAATGGAATATGAGTAATCGAATTGACCACGTCGCCACAATTCATTAGCTATTCAGTAAACACATTGCACGCGCTCCAAACTCACACCAGGAGAATGCGGATGATCCGTCTTGATGCGAAGCGTTCGGTCTCGTTCTGTGATGGCGCCAGCCGTCGGGATTTTCTCCACGCCGGGACGCTGGCGCCGTTGGGCTTGAGCCTGTCACATTTGTTTGCCTCGCAAGCAGCCGCAAAAGCTGATGGTGACGCGGGTGCAGCCAAAAAAGACGGCGACTCCAATTGCATTTTGCTAATGCTCGTCGGCGCCCCCAGTCAACTGGACACCTTCGACCCGAAGCCGAACGCACCGATCGAAGTTCGTGGCCCGTTCAAAGCGATTGCGTCAAAAGTCCCTGGCATTCAACTGTCCGAAATCTTGCCGCAGACCAGCAAGCACACAGACAAGTTCTCCGTCATTCGGTCGCTGTACCACACGGCTACTGCGGTTCACGATACCGGCTACCAGATGATGCAGTCAGGGCGCCTGTTTGCGGGTGGAATCGAACACCCCAATATCGGTTGTGTGCAAGGTTA
>JANLRE010000342.1:0-2421 GCA_031368205.1 Fimbriiglobus sp.
GTGCTTCGTTTTGCTGGATGTGTTGATCGAGCGTGGCCCCAAAGGTGTACGACCTTTGGGGCCACGTGTTGATAGGATTTCTTACCCCACGAACACGCCGCCGCTGAACCCGGCAATGGCGTCGAAGGCGAACAGTTCGGGTGGGGTCGGGACGTTGATCGCCTTGCCCGCGTAGGCCGTCACCCGCGACCCGGCGCCAGTTCCGGAGCCGACCACGACATCGGCGAGGTTATCCCCGTCCAGGTTCTTCACCGACACCCGGATGCCGCCCCGGTTGTTCACGTCGCCGCCGAAGAAGTTGGCAAGCGGGGTTTGGGTGTTCGACAGCAAATCCTTGCCAGAGAACGCGGTCACGCGCGGACCACCACCAGGGCCGCCACCGGCAATCAGTTCCGCGAACCCGTCGCCGTTGAGATCGCCCGCAGCCACGAACGCTCCGTTGCGGAGAGCGGCCTCGAACGTCAGGAAGTCGCCGAACGGCTTCCACGTGTTCCACCGGGCGGCGTTCTGGTCAGCCAGCCCGCCTTCGCTGGCGAGCTTGGCCCCGTCGAACACCGCGACCCGTGGCCCACCGCCGAACCCGGCGGCGACCACGAGGTCCGCCTTTCCGTCCCCGGTGATGTCCCCGATCGCCGCCCGAGCACCGCCCCGGAAGTTCGTGTCGTCGATCCCGAAGAAGTCCGCGAGTTGAACGAACCCCTTCCCGCTGAACACGCGGGCCCGTGGGCCGCCGCCTTCGTCCGGCGTAATCACGAGGTCCGCGAACCCGTCCCCGTTAATGTCACCAGCCGCAACATAAACGCCGCCGGTGAAGGCTGCTTCAAACGGATCGACCGTGAAGAGTTGTTTCTGGGTGACGCCATCGAGAACAATAACTTGCGTCGCGCGGCCAGGCCCAGTGCCGACGACGAGATCGGCGATACCATCACCATTGAAGTCGGCGCTAGTTGTCCGCACCCCGCCGGTAAACCCCGCGAACGGCGTGAGGCTGAACCGCACCGATTTATCGGGGTTGTACAACGTGACCGAACCCCCACCCACATCCGCCCCCGCCGCAAACTGTGGAAACCCGATCAGGACGGGACTTGCCGTTCCAGGTGGAGGTGGAGGTGGAGAAACCGCGTTGACCATCACGACAAACGTATCGGTCGCAGTCAGCCCGCCCGCATCAGTCACAGTCAGTGTAATCGTGGCCGTGCCGACAGAAAGCGTATTGACGGTTACGGTTCGATTCGCCCCGCTGCCGCCGATGATGATACCTGCATTTGTGACGACAGCGGTGTTAGAAGACGTTGCCAAAACAACGAGCGCCGCCGGTGCGGTTTCGGTATCGCTAACAGTGAACGCGATCGGCCCACTCGCGGTACCGAGTATGGTCGTTTGGTTCACGACATCGCTAATCGCTGGTGGTGTGTTTAGTGGCGGTGGTGGAGGTAGTGGCGGGTCGATGGTCAGTGTGTATGCCCGGCTGCCGGCCGCAAGGGCGGGGCCGGTCGCGGTCACGGTGAAGCTCGATGTCCCGGCCACGGTCGGGGTGCCAGTCAGCGCTCCGGAACTGCTCAGGGTTAGCCCAAGCGGCAGGCTTCCGGACGTGACGATGAGGGTGAACGGACCGACCGGGCCGGACGCGGAGATCGTCTGGTTATACACGGTGCCTAGCTGCCCGGACGGCAGCGATGTCGGGGCCACAACGACCGGGATTGGATCGGGTTGGACCTCGACCGCCCCGATGTCCACGGTGCCGTTGAAGACCCGCGTAAACCCCGCCCCCCGCTGGTCGGTGACTAACCCGGCCGCCGCCGTGTTGCTCCCGGCGTTGAGTGCCGGACTGCCGGGCTGCGGGGCCATCGTCTGCGTTAGCCCGCCGTTGTTCGCCAGTGCGCCGAGTTGGGGATCAATGACAGAATGACCCATGCCGCCGACCTTGTTGCCATTTACGCCATCGACAAGGTTGCCACGGCTGCCGTTGCCGATGAGGCTATTGAAGGAATCGACGATGAGGTTGTCGATGTCGGGGCTAACGCTAGCCGCGTTCCCAGCCACGATCGTGTTGATTAACGCGATGTTGCCGTCGTTGTTGCAGACGCCGCCGCCGCCGAGGAAGTTGGGACTGACCAAGTTAGGATCAGCGGGCAGTGACGCGGTGTTGCCGACGATGGTGCTGTTGATGATGGTCACAACGGCGACAAAGGTGTAGACACCGCCGCCGCCGCCGCCCGAACGGGCGTCTTTGGTATTCGACGTATTGTTGGCAATCGTGCAGTTGATGATCGACACGGGAGCTTCGCCCTCCACGTCGATTCCGCCGCCGCTGCGCCCGTTCAAGTTTCCCGAGATGGTGTCGTTGGTCAGGACGCTGCCCGGATCATCGCGTCGTGAGTCGATAGTGAGCAAAATCCCACCCTTTGGTTGATTGCCCGA
>JANLRE010000957.1:0-12234 GCA_031368205.1 Fimbriiglobus sp.
AGTTAATGTTGCTGGATTGGTGGCCCCGTTAGGGGTCAAGGCCTGTAGCCACGGGTGAAGCGCTTCGCGCAACCCGTGGAATCCGAGACTCCCCAACTCAACTGCCCTGAAGGGGCAGCGGAATTCCTTCGCCCCTTCAGGGCAAGTGACAAGAGGGTGACTCTGTCCACGGGTTCCGCTGCGCTCCACCCGTGGCTACACGCCGGTGCCCCTTCAGGGCACAAAACCCAGACGGCCCGTTTGAAGGAACCGAAATCCGCCAACTCACAATTCACACCGGCGATTGGCACGGAAGTTATTTTGCAGCGGTTCCTAACGGCGATAGGCGCGGGCAATCGTTAATCGACCGGCACCGAGTTGATACGACCAAACTTCTTCACCGTCGGGGGCCACTTCGATGATGCGACTCGGGGTCGCATTGGCCTCGACCATCAAGGTGTTACCGTTCGGAAGCCGCTGGATGGACTTCACATTCCCGATCGCTTTTTTCCAAACGAGTTTGTCCTCTTTCATACTGTACTCGGCTACTTGGTTCATCTCCGTGACCAGGAGGTTATCGGTGCCGACTCGCTCCATGTGAGCTTGGTAATAGGGTGAACCCACCTTGAGTTTTTTGTTCGGAATCTCAACGCCTTTCGCGTCCACGAAGATGCAATGGTTCGGGCCGTTTTGCAACAGCACCGCCGTTTCACCCGTTGGCAACCGCAGTGCGGAGCAGATGTCGTAGTTGTTGGCGCGGTTGTAGATCACGAGTTGTTCTTCTTTGTCGTTCACCGTTTTGAACTCGACGACCACGTTCCGGCAGACCACGAGCATCCCGCCGTTTTCGAGAATTTGAATCTGTTGCGGACTCCCAGAAATCCGCAGGTTGCCGTTCCCCATGATCGACTTGGTGGCGATGTTCCGTCCTTGTGTGTCTCGAATCGTCACACTGTTCGTTTGGGACTCGGCAATCGCAACCGAGCCGTCCGCTAAGACCTTCACGTCCATCGGCGTTTGCAGGTTGTTGATACGCCAGCGTTCTTTCATGTCGGGGCCGAGTTCGACTACTGCTCCCCCTGCACCACCGAGATTGTCCATGAGCGCCAAGAGTGTGCGGCCCTGAATTCGTGGCGTGTATGTGAACTTGTCGGCATCAAAACCGGGGGCCGTTTTGGTCCACCATACTTTCCACGCGGTTTGGGCCTTCGTCACGGCTTCTTTGGATTTGCCGAAGTTCACTTTGGGTGCGTCCTTACCCGCTAATTGCAACAGGTAATCCTCCGCTTGCCAAAGTTGTCCCCGTGGCAGTTCCGGCAGCAGATCAATCAAATCGGGGATGCACTCTTTCGCCTTGGCGACTGTCACGAGGGCAAACAACATCGTGAACCGTGTTTCGGTATCCTTCTCCACTTTGGCCGCTTCACGCACCTTCGGGTACGCATCCGGAATGTGGATCGGTTGAGTTGTCGGACCCCCTTCGATCAGCGCGACGGCTGCGGTGACTCGTTTCAACGCGGACGAATCTTTTAATGCCTCCAACAGCGTCGGGTCGGCTTTGCCATCGCGGACGGCATGAAGCGTGAGCGTTTTGCGGATTTCGTCAACCAAAGTCACATCGTCCGCCACGGGCAGAAACCCCAGGAGTATCTTCGATGTTTCCGACGTGGCCGACTTCGCCAACGCCCGCACGACTGCCGCCGCCACAGCAGCATGAGGAACTTTTTCGACCCGCTTGAGGATGTCCGAGGCGCGGTAGGCAATTTCAAAATCGGTTCCGTTCACGTTCATCGGGTCAATCGCCGCCGCCTTCCGCAACGGGCCGACTGCGGCAGGTCCGAATCGCTCCGCTTCTTGGGTGGCCTTTTGACGGTCTTCAAAGTCGGCTGAACCCAGTCGCTTAATCACGTCCTGAATTTTCGTCTGGTCCGACTCACTCAGCGTTCGCTGAAGTAAATAGGTGTGCATTCCCTTCACGTCATCCGCTTTCAGGTTGCTGGCCTCCAAGGCCTTCTCGTCGGACATCGCTGGCGAAGTTGTTGTGGCGATCTCCGGGGTTCGTCCGACACGAACTGCCCGTTGTGGCACTGGGATCGGGTTTTGCGAAACGAGCAATGCTTGCCCACCAAGCAGAAACAGAACGACGACGCCAATCCAGTATCGTGACATTATTCGCTCCACACGGGACAAGCCAAATTGCGTTTCGCTTCATGTTACTCGCTGGCCATCCTGCCGAAACTACCAATGTTGCCAAGTTGGCATGTCCCAGTCAACTCCGGCTTGACCAAGACACACATTCGCGGCATAGCAGGGTCATCGGGTGAGGATTTGCGACGTGAGTTTGAGAGGCAATCCATGCGCAAGCTGGTTCAAAGCGGATGGGTCGTCACTCTAGGTTTGACTGGCTGCGCCGCGGTGCCGCCGCTTGAAAACCCGGTGCTTGTGCGACCGCTGCAACAGGTCGATGCCGAAAACCCGATTCTCGTTTCACCGGGTGTGCCCACGCCGGAAGGCTATGCGTTCGTTTACGAACGGACCTTGGACGCACTCGATGACTACTTCGAGATTATCCCTGGTCCACGGTACGCTGGGCAAATTGAGACGAAAACACGGAACGCTGCGGGCTTTGAGCAGCCCTGGAAACCCGGCACGCCGGACAAGCGCGAACGGCTCCTGGCAACCTTGCAAACGATTCGACACCACGCGATTGTCAAAATCGCACCCGGCGAACGGGGTGGGTATCGGGTTTACGTCGAAGTGTACAAAGAACTCGAAGACTTAGCACAACCGGCCCAAGCCCTAACGGGTGGGGCGTCTTTCCGAGAAACCCCGACCGTCGATCGTCGCGTGGAAGTGGCCGCCGTCACGGCACCAACGGATCGCACCTGGATACCCCAAGGCCGCGACCCGGCGTTTGAGCAAGTCTTGTTACGGAAGATCCAGAAGAACATCTGCCGGTAAACCCAAGCCAATCCTGAGCGGCGGACGTGAGTCCGCCGCTCAGCAAAATCTAACCCGCCCGCTCTTCCGTCACTTGTTTGGGTAGTTTCACGATGAACGTGGAACCCTTCCCGACAACGCTTTCCACGCGAATTCGACCGTGATGTTGTTCGATGATTTGCCGACACACGCTTAACCCCAGCCCGGTACCGCCGTGGCCGTGTTCGTCGGGTTGTTTCGTGGTGAAGAACGGCTCGAAGATTTGCCGCAAGTTCTCGTGCGAAATCCCGACCCCGGAGTCGGCGATTTTGATCTCGGCCGTGTCCCCGGCGGCGTTTTCTTTGACCTCGATCCGCAAGCGGCCGCCGTTGGGCATCGCCTGCCGGGCGTTGATGACGAGGTTGACGAGAATCTGTTCGATTTGCCCCGCCACGACGAACGCGACCGGGTGACCTTGAAACCGCTTCTCGACTTGAATCCGGTGCTTGCTGAGGTCTTTTTCGGTCAACAACAACACTTCTTCCACAAGATTCACGATGTCCGTGGCTTCCCGCGCCGTGGTGTTGTTCCGGGCGAAGCCAAGCATACTGTTCACAATGACGGCGGCCCGTTGACTGCCCCGCAGAATTTTCTCGAACGCTTGGGCCTGCGCCGCCGGGGTTTGACCGCGCATCCCCATCTTGGCGTAGTTGATGATCGTGGTGAGGATGTTGTTGAACTCGTGGGCAACGCTCGACGCTAATTCCCCGACGCTGCTGAGCCGTTGGGCTTGGAGCAACTGCTGTCGTAATGTGGCTTCGGTCTCGCTCATCGGCGCCGTCAGCATTTCATGGCCGGTCATGGCACGTCCCTCGCAATGGTTTCTCGTGATGTCAACACGAGCGATACAAGTGCTGTTGCTGCGAAGAATTATCGGTTGTGCCGACTGTAACACTTCATCGGAACGCGAGAATGCCGTTGAGTTTCTACCGGGAAGTTTGTTTCAAGTTTGCCGAGATACCCCCATCAGGCTTCGATTCGAGGTGGAATGACACCGACACCCGTGGGTAGACCGTTTGTGAGCAGGGCAACGGGTTCAGGAACCGTGAGCAGTTGCGCCGCGTTCCAGCCCGTATTTGTGGGGAATAACTCACTGACGGCCAGATTCGGAACTCGGCCCAGCTTGACCCAAGCCGTCGGGCCGTAACCTGCGAGCAACGTCAGCAGCAACACCTTGCAGACGATCCCGTGCGCGACAATCACGATGCGACCACAGGGGGATGTGGAGACGACATCGTTCCACGCGCTGACAACCCGCTCCCGAACTTGGTCAAAGCTTTCGGCACCCTCCGTGGTGTACGACGTGTTGCCGTTCGACCACTCCGCGACGGTCTCGGCCCAGGGTCCATTACTCAGCATGAACGATTGCCCGCTCATGGCGCCGACACGACGTTCGTGCAAATTCGGTTCGATGCGATGGGGAACCCGGCAAGCCGTGGCGATTGGGGTAGCCGTGTCAACCGCTCGACGCATCCCGGACGAAATGACCGCAGTTGGTCGAAGTGCGCGAAACCAATCTGCCGCCGCGTTGGCTTGCTGATGCCCCAAGTTGCTTAACCCCACATCGGACTCGGCACCATGAAAGACGTTCGGGGTGGCTGTTTCAGCATGGCGAAGCAACCAGACGTGTGTCGGCAATGTCATCGAAGTTCACCCAGTTTCAGGACGGTTTTAAGGCTTGCCACGGTGTACCAATTCGCCCGGCACGATGGATACAGACGGTATTGCAAAGCGGGCACGGCACGGCCAGCGAGTTCAGGATCACCACCGTCTGCGGGCCGGGCCGCATCGGGGGGGATTGTTCGGCAGCGGGCACCAATTTGAACGCACGGTACCGGAGCCAGTTCCGGAATTGCACCAGCAACCGATCGGTCAGCCGCTCATTCATCGGGATGCGATACGGGCCGAATTGCAATCGCCAGATCCCCGACCCGGCCCGCACCATTTCGAGATTGGAATCGGGATCAGCTAACACCGATCCACCGATCGCCAACCCCCGCGCGGTGAGGACGACCGGCCCCAATTCGGCTTCGAGCGCGTCCGGGAATTCAATGCGTAACAACGTATCCGGATGCTCGCCGAGTACCTTCCGACTTTCGGTCGCAAAGGATTCCGCATAATCGAACACCGTCGTGGCGTTGCCGATGTTCGACCAAGCTTCTTCAGTTCGGATCGTCCAGACGACATGAAGCAAGGCAAGATGCTCGGCGGTCGCACCCAACACCAGTTGCCGAAACCACGGGCAGTAGCGTGTCACCGTAATCACATCAATCGGTTGCAAGCCCGCTTCAAAGGCCCGACCGATGAGCAAGATACCGAGGCGTTGCGGTTCGCCGGGCTTCATTCTGCCGCAGGTCAACGCAATCTCGGCGGCAGCTTCGGCAAAAACGGGTGGAAATTCCCCACGCAAAAACGGCTCGAACAGGTTTGCCAACCCAACGACCCGTTCTCGCCCCATCTCCCCGCCGTCAAAAACTTGCAACACCCGCGCGGCCGCAAAGAGTTGCATCTGCGTCGGCCCTTTGTCCGCCAGCACCGCCGCGTGTTCGACCAGTTCGTAAACCGCCGGGGATCGTTCGACTGCGTTGCCTTGCCCGATGCTCACCCGGCTTAACCGTGTCAGAAACCGGATCGCGGCATTCGATCGACCGACGCCCGAGGTGAGTGACGACCACGCCAAGGCCAGTGCCCGTTCGGAGCGGTCTGGTAACGGCTTGGAAAGGTGACGCCCGACTAGGTAGATCAGCCACGCTGCCCCACTAAGAACTGCGGCGACCAGTAGTGGCGATACGACTCGCTTGGGGACAAGAAAAACTGCGGCCATCGCAATGAGAACGATCGGCAGTGCCGACAAGACGCCAACCAAACGAGGCGGACGACGTGGGCCGAATTCGATGTTGTCGTCGGGTTCGACGTTGGGCCGCGTCACGGTTGCGACTTGCCCGCGGGCCGTGTCACGTACTTCAACACCGTACCCCTCCGCACTCAGCCGGCCATTTGCCAGCGCGGCTTCGGGAGCCAGCAGTGGGATGGGGTCTAGAACCGCAGTCAGACACACGGGGCACAATCCGGCGTGATCCTTCGTCGCCGCATCAAGAAGTTGATCGATTTGCGTCGGGTCCGGGGAACTGCGTGACGCCAAGGCTTGAAAAACCTGCCGCGTGGGAACGTCCGGGTAATACTGCCTCGACAGGAAATAAGTGTAATCGACCAGCGCGACATCGCTACCTGTTGCGGCATCGGTTACCAGCGCGTCCAACAGTGTCCGTGGTTCGATGGCGTGGCCGTGTTCGTACACCATCCGGTGTTTGGCCCACAGGTGCGGAATGAACTGAAACCGCGTGAGCCGTGCCGGACACCTCGGGCACCGCAACCGCGATCGGGCCTCGGCGGCTTCGATCATCACGTCTAAAGTTTGACACTGTGCGACTCGATTTTGGAGTTGCAGCATTCGCTCCAGTGCCTTGGATTTCGACAAGCCGTCGGTTAACGAGCGCACGATCGGCGTGACCGCTTGAGGGTCGTCCGGAACGCTGCTCAGCAAACGGCCCGCGACGTGCAACCGTAACAGGTTCGCAGGCTCCTTCGATTTCAACACCGGGACGACAGCCACGACCAAGTTGATTGAAAGCGGGTCGGGTATTCGTGACAGAAATTCCAAAGCCAGCCGGGCGCCGCCGGGGCCGGACATGACCAAGTCGTTGAAGACGCCAGACGTGCGATTCGCTATACGGGCCGCATTCGCCAGGGCCACGATCGCCCGATGCGCGACCTGCGGTTCTTTGGCGGCAACGACGGCCTGCACCAGCTTTGCCAGATCGGCGTCGCCGGAACCAGTGCGCTGTCGTCCGGACGGTGGCGGTTCAGAAAGCATGTGGTGAAGTTTAGCATCTTGGTGAAGTCGTGTTCACACGAATACGGACGGAGCAGGTATCCGTTGGCGATGATTCTTCAATTTGGCGCTTGACGCCGGTACTGCGGCTAAGGTGTAGTGTTGTCCAAGGTGATAGCGGTGAGAACGTCCGCTGGACACTACCCTGTACCAAAGTGCTCGTGTCGTCCACTCGGATTGGGCAGTCTGGCTAACGGATTGTTGTGTTAAAAGGGGGATGATGATGTTGTGTCGTATTCTCACAATCGTCGCGCTTGTTGGCTTCAACGGGGTCGCGTCGGCGCAGAAACCCCAGCCGGTGCCACACGACCCGGATTTAGAGCTAATCCCCGCGAATGAAGCAACACAAATCGAGAACATCGTCCGGTTGACCGTCGAGCAGATGAAGAAGCGTTACCTGAATAAATTGCCTCCGTTGCGTGGCGTGCATCCGAAGGACCACGGCTGCGTGACGGCGAAGTTTCAGGTTTTGAACGACCTTCCGGATGCCTACCGGGTGGGAGTTTTTGCCAAGCCGGGCCGTGAATATCAGGCCTACGTCCGGTACTCCAACGCGGACGTGCTGACCCGCCCGGACTCGACGCCCGAAAAACATGGCAGTCGCGGCATGGCAATCAAGCTACTCAACGTCGAGGGCGATCGGTTGATTCCACGCGACGAGCCGGTGACGCAAGATTTTCTGTTGGTGAACCACCCCGTCTTCGCGTTCGCCAATGTTGAAGATTACGAGGTGTTAAGCAACGTGCTTCTGGACAACAACGACGACCCCCGCAAGTTCTTCGGTATGCGGCTGCAGATCAAGGACGGCAAGCCCGATGTCACGGACCCCGTGACTCGGCGTGTCTTAGCTTCCGGTGGAATCGCCAAGCGGATCAGCAGCCTCAAGTTCGACGGCACACCGGAAGGGGCGTATCAAACACCGCCCGACAGCCCGGAAGATAACATCTACCACAGCGGTGCGCCGTACTTGTTTGGGAAAAGCCAAGCGATGAAATACTCCGTCAAGCCGGTCGCCTGCCCGTCGGGGATCGCCCCCAATATCACCGATGCGAACTACCTGCGGACTGCCCTCACAAAACGGCTTACGTCTGCCGGCGCCACAGACATCGTGCTGGAGTTTCAGATTCAGGTCCGCACCAAGGCGGACCTCGCGGGCAAACTCGAAACGGAGATCGAGAACGCCTGTACGGAGTGGAAGGATCGGTTTGTGACCGTCGCGCGGATCACCATTCCGCCGCAAGATTTCAACACCAAGGAGGCGATCCTTCGCTGCGAAAATCTGTTCTTCACGCCGTGGCACACGCTCAAAGAGCATCAACCGATCGGCGGCATCAATCGGTTAAAGCTCGGGGTCTACGAGGCGTCATCAGCGTTTCGCCACCTCTCGAAAGAACCATCGGGTTATTGACGTGACGTGATCCGTCCTGGAAACAACCGTGACATGGCGATCCCATGTCACGGTTTGGTCGGCGCCGCAGTCAGGTCGAGCCAGCGATCCAGCGCTTCCGCAGTCAGCGGCGCCGCCGTGGGGCTGGTCTTCAACACCACTGCGAACAGTTTGATCGTTTTTTCGGCACTGGTTCGGTACTTCTCGTCCTTGGTTTTTTCAAACAGCCGCACCAAATTCCGCGCGGCCACGCCGTTGCCGGACGGCTGGGCACTGTCGTAATAGTCCTTGCCCCGTGCGAACAGTTTCTCCGCATCGTTGGCCGTGATGTAGAACCCACCCCGGTCCGGGTCGCCGTGCCATTGCACCATTTGGTCCGTGATTGCTTTTGCTTCGGTTAACCAGCGGTCGTTTTTTGTCGCATCGTGCAGGTTCAGCAGGCCGTGAACCAAGAAGGCGTAATCGTCCAAGAACGCCGGTCCGCGTGGCTGCGGCTTTTCGCCGGATTTGGCAGCGTAAATCCGGAGCAATCGACCGTCCTTGGTCCGCATCGTACTGAGCAGAAAGCCGGCGGCTTTCTCGGCGGCCTGGATGTACTTCGGTTCCTTCAACACCTCCCCGGCTTTGGCGTACCCGGCGATCATCTGTCCGTTCCACCCGGTCAGCACTTTCGTGTCCAAAAATGGCCGTTCCCGCTTCGCCCTGGCGTCGAACAGCTTCGTCTTCAACGCCGTGATTTCCGGCGAATCTGGACTCAGTGAATTCACCAGTCGTGGAATGTAGAACTTCTCCTCGAAGTTCGGTTTCGCGTCGAAGCTGAGTTGGGCCTTCAGTTTTTTTGCATCGGCACTATCGCCGATGACTTCGTCGATTTGCTTCGCGGTCCAGATGTAGAACGTGCCTTCTTTTCCTTCGCTGTCCGCATCAAGTGCGGAGTAAAACACGCCGTCGGGTGAGGTCAATTCGCGGGCCACGAAGTTGGCAGTTCCGGTGATGATCGGATCATAAACTTTGTCCCCGGTGATCCGTCGCGCTTCAGCGTAAAGTTCCAGAAGTTGGGCGTTGTCGTACAGCATCTTCTCGAAGTGCGGCACCGTCCAGGTGCGCTCCGTGGAGTAGCGATGAAACCCGCCGCCGAGTTGGTCGTTGATGCCGCCCATCGCCATTTTTTCGAGCGTGAGCTTGACCGATTTTGCCAATGCCTCTTGGCCCGGCTTCGTGGACTGATGCAGCAGGAACATCAGCGCCGAAGCACGTGGGAACTTCGTGCCGCGAAACCCACGCAGCTTCATGCCAAACCCGCCCTGCTCCGGGTCGAACTCGTAGGCGTCCGTCGCCGAGGTCACGATTTCCCGATCGAGTTTGATGATCGGGATGGCCCGCGTGTTGCGTTCCATTGATTCGGTCGTGATCTCCGCGACTTTATCGGCTTGCTTCATGATGCCGTCGCGGTCCTTTTCCAACAGTTCCATCACCCGCTTTAATACGGTCTTGAACCCCGGTGCTTTCTCGCCGTCGATGTCCCGGTCTTCCGGCGGCCAATACGTTCCGCCGAAGATCGGCTTGGCTTCGGCGGTCAGGAACATCGACAGTGGCCACCCGCCACTTTGGTTCAGCGATTGCAACGCGGTCATGTAAACTTCGTCCACATCGGGCCGTTCCTCCCGATCGACTTTGACACAGACGAAATGCTTATTGAGCAGGTCCGCAATGGCGGGGTTGGAGAACGATTCGCGCTCCATCACGTGGCACCAGTGGCAGGCACTGTAGCCGATGGACAGGAACACCAGCTTGTTCTCTTTCTTGGCCTTGGCGAAAGCGTCCGCACCCCACGGGTACCAGTCCACGGGGTTGTGGGCGTGTTGGAGCAGGTACGGGCTAACTTCCTGGGCCAACCGATTCGGCTTTCCTTTCGGAGCCGTTCCCGGTGGATCGGCGGCGTGAACACCAAGCGTTGCGAGTGTCGTGATGGTCGAAAAAATGAACAGGCACCGAATCGCAAACATAACATCGTCCTGTGCGTTCTGGGAACCAAGGCATCATCGCGTTGCTCCATTACTATGATGGTTGCAACACGAGCTGCCAATCAAATTGTACCCTGTGCGAGGTGCGCATGTTCGCTCAACGTCCGGCTCTGCTTGTCCTGGTTGCCCTGTTCGTCGGGCCACTTTCGGCGTTTGCGGACGAGCAATCCGATGCCGTGAAGCAGCAAAAAGAGTTGGCGAAAGCGAACCTCAAGTCGGCAAAATTGACTATGGCCAGTGGGGAATCGGAGAACCTCCTTGTGTTCGCCCCCTACTCGGATGAGAAGGTACAAACGCTGGCCACGAACTTGCAAAAGACCTACGCCAGTGCCCTCAAAGCGTTGAAGTACGATGCCAAAGAATCCCCCTATACCGGCAAACTCACGGTGATGATTTTCACCGACCCGAAGCTTTACAAAACCTTCGCGCTCGTTGCCCAAAAGCGGTCGATGAAGCCGAAAGAAACTCACGACTTCCAACTCCGTGGTGACGCCCCTGGCATAACTCTACTCGCAAGCAGCAGTGGCAAGCCGACCGAAGCCACGGTGACCGCAGAAGCCGCCAAATTCGTTGCCGCCGCGCTGTTGAACACCAAAGCGGGCACGACAACCGCTGACGCCGGGTTGCCGACGTGGTTGGAGACGGGCTTCGGCAATGCGGTCTATTTGCGGGCGGATGGCAACGCGGCCAAGTTGGCGGCCCACAAAGCCAAAATCCGGTCGCTTAACGCCAAAACCGGCGGCGGGGCGTTGCAACTCAAATACCTCTGGAGCGATTTCGACTCGCCCGATTTGGACGCCGTCACAACGAGTTTCGCGGAGTATCTCGCATTCGGGCCTGGCGCCGATAAGTTCGCTTCGATTCTGAGTTCCTTCAAGCCAGCCGAGGGGAATGATTCCCCCACGATTGAGACCGCGTTCGCCGCAATCGAGTGGAAAATGCCGGACATCGAACAAGGTTGGCGGAAATGGGTGGCTAGCTCGAAGTGACTTTGTTGGAAGCGGCTTGTTGGAAGAAACGCTTCCTACCCCACCCGTTGCGGGAAATTTTCTGGCTAAACACCCGAAAGCCCACGAACGATCGTTCGTGGGCTTTGCCCCTCACACCGTATACCAGTCCGGTGTAATGAACCACTCGAGCACCCCGGACCCTTCTTTGATTTCTTCGCCGTCCACACGGAAGCAGGCCGCACCCGCTTTTTCAAATCTCAGAATGTTTTCCCCGGCACCCAGCAACCACGCCACGTAGATGCCTAAATCTGGCATGTGGCCAACAATGACAACTGTGTCCGCATCGTATTCCACAATTTCTTTCGACAGTTTTCGTGGGCGAAGTTGATCGACTGCGAGCTTGTCCGTGACGGTAATTTCGTTCCCCGTAGGCAGCAGTGAACCCAGTGCGTCCGCCGTTTGTTTCGCGCGGATGGCGGGGCTGCTGGCAATAACGTCCGGTAGAAGTCCCAGTCGTCGAAAGGCGTCTTTCAATCCGTCCGCTTGACGTTGACCGCGTGGTGTGAGAATCCGTGCTTCATCAGCGTGTGCCCCTGACGATTGCGCATCAACCGCTTCGGCATGTCGGACCAGAATCAACTGCATATTGTCACCCTTTTCATCGGAACCTCACACGCCCACCCCTTCCGAAGGCGGTGTGAGATTCATACAATGTCCATTGGACCAGTAAACCACCTAGTTAAGTAAGATATGAAGCGCACAGACATTCGGAACGTTGCCGTCATTGCCCACGTTGACCACGGCAAAACGACCTTGGTTGACCAGATGCTCCGCCAGTCGGGCCAGTTCCGCTCCGAAGAGTTGGACAAGCTCGTCGGGGGTCAGCACGGCCTCATCATGGACTCCAACGACCAGGAACGCGAGCGCGGAATCACGATTCTGGCCAAAAACTGTGGCATTCGCATCGGCGATGTCAAAGTCAACCTCATCGACACGCCGGGGCACGCCGACTTCGGCGGCGAA
>JANLRE010000373.1:0-2245 GCA_031368205.1 Fimbriiglobus sp.
CGCCGATGCCGTGAAGGCTTTGGAAGCCATCAAAGACAAGGGCAGCATTTCCGAAGTGTGGGGTGCCGAAAAAATCAATGCTGTGTTTGGTGATGCCAGCAAAGACAGCCGCGTGCCTGATATCGCGGTGCTTCCCGCCAACGGCGTGATCTTCACCAAGCCCGATGCCAAGAAAATGGCCGAACACGGCGGCTTCGGCGAAGATGATACCCATGTGGCCCTGCTGGTCTCGATGCCTTCAATGTCTGCAACAGAAGTGAAAGACGCTGTCACCAACATGCAGGTGGCCCCATCGATCATCAAAGCCTTGGGTCTCGACCCGATGGCCCTGCAATCAGTAAAAGCCGAAGGCACGAAAGTGCTGCCGGGGTTCTGATTTCACTTAACTGCCGACAAAGCCCGCAAGATGATCGCGGGCTTTTTTATTCTTCTCCCTCTCCGCTTGCGGGGAGGGCCGGGATGGGGTGTGATCTCCCACCCCCCTTAATCCCCCCGCAAGCGGAGGGAGAGAAGATTGGAGAAGAGCCACCGGACGTGTTGCCGATGTTGCGGCGGATGCGTGACCTCGCGTTGCTGCTGCGTAAGAAGCGGATGAAGCGCGGCGCCCTGGAATTGAGTATGCCGGAAGCGGTGCTGGAGTACGACCAAGACGGGCGGGTGAGCGGGGCACACTTCGCGGTGAACGACCTGAGCCACCAGATCATCGAAGAGTTCATGCTGGCCGCCAACGAAGCGGTGGCGGAGCATTTTGCCGCGCACGAGGTGCCGTTCTTGCGGCGGGTTCACCCGGCGCCGAGCGAAGAAAAACTCGAAGCGTTCGCCAAGTTCGCGGAGTTGTTGGGCTACCCGTTGAAGCGGGCGCAGGATCGGTTCGAGTTGCAACGGGTGCTGAACGCGACGGCGGCCAAGCCGGAGCGGGCTGCGATCCACTTTTCGCTGCTCCGCAGCTTGAAACAGGCTGTGTATTCACCGATTCAAGACGAACACTACGCGCTGGCCAGCATCCACTATTGCCACTTCACGTCCCCGATTCGCCGCTACCCGGACTTGGCCGTTCACCGGCAACTCGACCGCTGGATTCGCACCGGGAAGTTGTCCGGGCACCTGGAGGAACTGACGATCCTGGGCGATCATTGCTCCAAGATGGAACGCCGCGCGGAGAAGGCGGAACGGGAGTTGGTGAAGCTGAAAATCTTGCAGCACCTCAGCACACGAATCGGCGAGAAGCTGGACGCGGTCATCACCGGCGTGGCGGACTACGGCTTCTTCGCCCAGGCCGAACAGTTCCCGGCGGAGGGGCTGGTTCACATCTCCTCGCTGACCGACGACTACTACACCTACGACGATTCGGAGCAAACCCTGACCGCCCGCCGGTCGCAAAAGCGCTTCCGCCTCGGCGACCGCGTCCGCGTCGAAGTCGCCCGCATCGACATGCAACGCCGCATGCTCGACTTCCGCCTCTCCGGCGACCAACCCACCCCCAGATCCGAATCCCCCCGCCCAACAGTCAAGCCGCCCCGCACCGTGAAGAAGAACAAGAAGCGGCGGAAGTGAGTTAGGGGCGAGGGGGTGAAGGTATTACAGTTGGTAGTGCTGGGATGGATTGGTTCGGGTTGGTCGGTTTTGCTGCCTTACCGATCGGCACACTCGTAGGTGGAATCGTGTCTAGCTCAGGAAGTCTAGGAGCCGGCGGGCCATCAGGATTAGCGTGATCTAGCATTGATGATGGCTTGCGAACCCACGCGATCCATGCTGCTTCAAGATCCTCTACGGTTTGGTAACCGTACACATCCCGAGATGCTTCATTCCAACCTTTTGCTGTACCTTTCTCGATAAATCGCAACAGCCCAGCTTTGTAGATGTCAAGCGTATTCGATTTATCTGGTTCAGGAATCGTAAGCGGCTTGCGTGTCAGCAAGAACCGAGCAAGGGAGTGCCCCTGTGCATATCCGGCATTCATGTTGTTCGGTTTTTCTGACTGTTCCAACATCGATAGCAACACATTCAGTCGAAGTGCCTTTCCCTCATTTAGTAACTCTCGACACTTCTGGTCGTAAATGATCTGAACTACTACGTCATCTTGCGTTGTCGGAACCCCGCGATCGACCCACATTGGAAGTTGTGTTTTGAACTTGCAGACAAGGAAACATCGCAAAATCTCATGTGGCAATCGGATTCTCAAGATGAGATCGAGTTGACCTTTCAACTCGATCTTCAGACCGATTTCGCTGGAGCCGAAACTGGC
>JANLRE010000375.1:0-1145 GCA_031368205.1 Fimbriiglobus sp.
CCGACGATCCTGGTGTTGGCTTATTACCGCTGTCCGAAGCTTTGCAATCTGCTGCTGACCGGGGTTCTGGATGCGTTAAACGTCATCCGCAAAAGCGACCCGACGTTCGTGGCGGGTGGTCCGTTCAACGTGATCGCCGTCAGCATCGACCCGCGTGAAGCCCCGATGACACTGGCCCGCCCCAAACGATTAAACTTCTTGCAAGACTACGACGGTCGGTCCGAAGACACGCCGGGCTGGTGGTTCCTGTCGGCCAACCACGGTCAAGGGACCGACGTGAAGGCGGCCGACCGCAAGATTCACGAACTGACCGACGCGGCGGGGTATCAGTACACCCTCCGCGCACGCAACAAGAACTACTACTACAACGACGAGCAAGGCGAGTGGCTCGGGGCGCTGGATTCGCGTGTGCTCCAGGACTTACCCAAAGATTACGACTACCAACACGCCAGTGGCGTCGTGGTCCTGACGCCCGAAGGGAAGATTTCGAGCTACTTACTCGGGATCAACTACAACGCGAACGACGTGCGACTGGCTTTGGTCGAAGCATCGGGCGGGAAGGTCGGTTCGTTCTTCGAGAAGAACGTCTCGCAGTATTGCTACGTGTACGACGACGTGAAGGGCCATTACCGGCTGACCATGCGGTGGATGGCGATCGTATTTACCCCGTTTATGTTGATGGTTGTTTTTATCACATTCCGCACGATTCGACGCGGGTTGCGTGAACAACCGATCGCTTTGCCACAAACCGGACCAGTGACTCCGCCAGAGACCATTGCCCCCGTAAACAACGGGTGAGGGACGACGATGATGTTTGCTGCATTCGAGTTGCCGCTCCTGCCGCCACAAGCGGCGGCGTTCGCTTCCGATTACGACTTGTTGTTCTGGTACATCACGATCGTGATTACGATTGGGGCTGGCATCGTCTTCGCCATGCTCACCGCCTTTTCGTACCTGTACGCCCGGAAGTCGCCCACCGAACAAACACCGCGTATCCTGGGTTCGACCAAGATCGAAATTGTTTGGACCGTGATTCCGTTGCTGTTCTTCCTCTCGTTCTTCGTGTGGGGAGTGAAGATCTACAACGAGCAAGCCATGATTCGGGAAGACGCACCCGAATACTTCGTCGTCGGCAAGCAGTGGAT
>JANLRE010000385.1:0-3127 GCA_031368205.1 Fimbriiglobus sp.
GGACAACCCCGTCGAGCCGGTACCGGCGAACAAGTTGGTGCCGTTTTTCCACAGCGACGTGTGAACGTGCATCCCGCTGCCGTACTCCTCGAACAGCGGCTTGGGCATGAACGTCGCTGTTTTGCGGTGCATGTGGGCGACGTTCTTGACCACGTATTTGTACTTCAGCACGTTGTCGGCGGCGTTGACGAGGTCGGTGTACCGCACGTCAATCGAACACTGCCCGGCGGACGCCTTTTCGTGGTGATGGCTTTCGACTGTCAGCCCGCAGTCAATCATCTTGCGCATCATCTCGGAGCGCAGGTCGTGCATGTGGTCGGTCGGGGCGCACGGGAAATACCCCTGCCGGTACGGGATCTTGTAGCCGAGGTTCGGCTTCTCGTCCCGGCCCGTGTTCCAGGCGGCTTCGACGCTATCGACGTAGTAGAACGCGGAGTGCGTGGTTTGGTCGAACTTCACGTCGTCGAACACGAAAAAGTCCAGCGACGGCCCAAAGTTCGCGGTGTCGGCGAACCCCTTGTACTTCATGTAATTAACGGCTTTGCGGGCGACGTTGCGCGGGTCTTTCGAGTAGTCTTGCCGGGTACTGGGGTCTTGGATGTTGCAGAGCAACACCAGCGTAACATCTTGACGAAACGGGTCCAGAAACAGCGTCTCTGGTTGCGGCACGACGAGCATGTCCGCTTCGTTGATTTTTTGCCACCCGCGCAAACTGGAGCCGTCAAACCCGATGCCGTCCTCGAACGCATGTTCGTCGAGCATTTCAGCCGGGATCGTGACGTGCTTCCACAGCCCCGGAAAATCCATGAACCGGAGATCGACCGCTTTGACTTCTTTTTCACGCAGGAATGCCAGCACTTCACGAGGCGTCACGGTGTCACTCAAGGTGCAATTGCTAAAGGGCGGGAGTGAAGAGAGAGGAAGTTCCCGCGAGTGAAGTTGTTATACGAACCAGGGCGGGCGCGGAACCGCTTCACTGCGGTGCGAAAAGCGGGTCGTTAATAAATCACTGATTAGAATTGACACTGCGTGCTGGTTTTACAACGATGGCGAACAGGTGCTCGTTACAAAAAAGGAGTTTTCTGATGCTCTCCCGCTACTCGCTCTTGTCTTCATCGTTCCTACTCGCATCGATGATGCTGGTCAGAACAGTCAGCCCCCAGGACGCTCAAGCCCCTGCCCCCAGTGTTGTCGTGGCCGCCGTTAATCCGGGCGTACGGGTGGACGCTCAAGCCCCTGCTCCCGCTCCCAGTTTCGCCGCCGTAACAGTCTTCCAGTTGGTGAGCGTCGAGCAAGCCCAAGGTGGACCTGTCAACACCTACAACGTCGGCGTGCAACTGAAAATGAGCAACTGGATCGAAAAATCCGAGCTGACGATCAGGATTGAGGTCTTCGACAAGGCGAACAGCAAGTCGGTCGGGAAGACCATGATTGGTGCCGCAAACGGGGCCGTTGACACCGCCCAGTACCTGGAAAGTTACAACGGCACTGTCCACGCACCCGACAAGCTCGGCACAGGAACGTACTACTGCGAGGTGGGTGCCACGATGATCCCGAAGGGTACGCCCGGACAGGTTGCTCCTCCGCAAATCAACTTCGGACGAATCACGACAGTGGATCTGACGGTCCCGTAGTAACTTATGCATTTTATACTCACTTGCCGGATGCGCGGATCCGGCAACTTCGTACTTTACAAGCCCACCAGGAGCAATCGATGGCACCCCCCCAGTCGGCGCGGCGCCTCTTTGGTCGAAATCCTGGTCGCCATCGCAATTCTGGCCATTCTGATCGGGTTACTACTCCCTGCGATTCAGCGGGTTCGAGCGTCTGCCATACAGACGCTCCTGTCTCAAAACTCGGACCAAATCACCAAAGCTTAGGGTAGCGAACACCTCGTCGCTACCCTGGGAACCACGGAGTGGTATCTTGAGAGTCAACAAACTCCGCGATGTGTTCGAGGTTGACCGATGCCGATGCCGGTGAAATCGTTGCCCGTTGTGCAGAATTGGGATTGCCACAGTTGCGGGGAGTGTTGCCGCAGCTACCACGTCCGGGTTTCGGAGGTGGAGAAGGCCCGGATCGAATCGCAGAACTGGCACGAAGTCCCCGAACTGGCGGGGGTCGAAGGTGTGGTCTTCGACAAGCCGTTCGGCAGCCATCGGTTGAACCACCGAGACGACGGCGCGTGCGTGTTCTTGGGGCCGGAAAATCGCTGTCGGATTCACGCCAAGTTCGGGGCGGCCGCGAAGCCGATGGCGTGCCGCATTTACCCGTTCATTCTTGTGCCGGTCGGCGACCACTGGCGGGTCAGTCTGCGGATGGCGTGTCCGTCTGCCGTGTCAAACTTGGGGCGACCGCTTGCGGACCATGCCGAGGATTTGAAAGAGTATGCGGCGCTGATCGAAGCGGATGCGGGCGGCACGATGTTGCAATCCGGCACCCACTCGCTGCCCGCACCGGAATTGCAAAACGGGCAGGCCACAACCTGGGCCGATTTGCAATGGTTCGCCAAGTCACTGGCCGCACAAATTTCGGACGACTCGACGCCGATCGACCACCGGCTACGCAAGATCATTGCCGTCGCGGACCTGTGCCGAAAGTCGCGGTTCGAGAAAGTGAGCGGCAGTCGGCTGAAGGAATTTCTCGATGTCATCTCCGCGGCCGTCGCCGAGGACGTGCCGTTGAACGCCAACGACGTTGCCGAACCCACGTGGCTCGGTCGCGTTGTGTTCCGACAGATGGTGGCAATTTATGCGCGCAAAGATGCTGGGTTGAATCCGGGTATTGCGAGCAAGAGCCGGTTCATCCGCATCAAGGCGGCGTGGCGATTCGCGGTCGGTCGCGGGCCGATTCCCCGACTTCATGGCTTAATGCCAGCGACCACATTCGAGCAAGTCGAACGCCCCGCTGGGCCGCTCAGTGAAGCATCACAAGAGTTGCTCACGCGGTTCTATCAGGTCAAACTCGAATCATTGCAATTTTGCGGGCCGACGAACTTTCGCCGTCAATTCTGGCCCGGACTCGATTCGCTGATTCTCACGTTCCCCGCCATCCAATGGCTCAGCCGTGTATTCAGTGCCAACGGTGCCCGAAGCGGTGATGATGCGATGAAACTCGCCGTGCAAGT
>JANLRE010000395.1:0-1928 GCA_031368205.1 Fimbriiglobus sp.
GTGGCTGGTGGTGCCGTGGCCGCATGGGTGCTGTGGCTGGTCTGGATGGCCGTGATGGGGTAACGAGTATTGAGAGTTGGCAGGACGAATAAAGCCCACGGTTCATGAACCGTGGGCTTTGCGCGTCCTACCAACTCTCACCGAACTTATTCGTCGCTGATAACATTGCCGTCGTTGCGAACGGCGAACTTGAACAGGGAGGCCATGCTCAACGTGGACTTCACGGTGCGGACGGAGCCATCGCCCATGCACACGTTGGCAACCCCGGTGTGGAAGGCATAGATTTCGCCCTGATTCCAGCAGTTGACCGAACAGGCCGTGTTGGCGAGCGCGGCGTTCGCGCCGGTGGCCTTTGCGGGCTGGGTTCCCGCGACCGCCGGGGCGATTGTACCGGCACAGACGATGTCAAAACCCGCACCGGCCCAAGCACCGTTCACGAACGTCGGCTGAGGCGTGTACTTTTTACCATACGCCCACCCGTCAGGCCGCGCGGCATCTTCCGCGACCATAAACGTATTGCTAAGTCCATCCGTCACGGCGGAGAACGGCGTTCGCTTGGCGTTGACCAAAATCCCGAGGACGGCGTTCGAGTCCGCCGTTGTACCAGTCGCGCCGCCGGGAAATTGGAGGCCGACCGCAACCCAGGCGTTCGGTACGTTGTTGGCGCGCGTCGTGGCGAAGTAATCCGTCGTCCGCGCGACGAACCCGAGTGCGGGTGTGCCTAACGTGGCCGGGATGGTGTGGTCGTTCGGAGCGGACGGGCACTCGTAGGTCGGGATTCGCGTGCTCGATACGGGTTGGTTGGCAATGTTGTCCCAGTCGAGACGGTAGTTGATACCGCCGGCACCTTGCGTCAGCACGTTGGCCTGTTCGATGAACGGCAACAGGATGGACAGGAAGCTGTGCTTGGCGTAGTGCGAACCGAGTGTGCCGTTGAAGCCCACTTTCAAGTACTCAGAGAGGTCAGAATACGGGCCGCCGTTCGGGGGTTGAACGCTGGCAGGTGGAAGAGATTGGTACGTCCCTTCATAGTTGTGCAGCGCTAACCCGAGTTGTTTCATGTTGTTGGAACACTTGATGCGAGCCGCGGCTTCGCGGACCTTCTGCACGGCAGGTAGCAGCAGACCGATGAGGATGGCAATGATGGCGATCACGACCAATAGCTCGATCAAGGTGAACGCTGCACGCAAACGCACGGTGGACTTCATAAAGACTCCCGTAAGAAATAGAAGAAACAAAGCGGCCAATGAGAGAAGTAGAACTGCTACGTTCTATGTTATCGTATTTGGCAATTTCGACAGGACGAAGCGAACCAAAAACCGAATCGGGGCGATCTCTTCGCGGAAATTTCACAGCGTGAGCATCACAATCCGCATCACGCTCCTATTCCGATCTCCGATTTAGTTAATCAACCGGATTCGATTCACGATACATTCGGTAAATTCAGCAGTACCGGCCAAGCCACCCAAATCGTGTGGCTTGATTCTGCCTTCGGACAAGACGTGTTCGATCGCGGTCAGGATGCGTTTAGCGGCGGTGGCTTCGCCGAGGTCTTTCAACAACTCCAGCATTGGCAGAATGAGCGGTAACGGGTTGGCGTGGTCGGGGCGGACGGCTTCGTGTGTGGCCCCATAGACGGCTTCGTAAACTTTCACGCCGTCGCCGACGTTGATCGCCGAGGTCGCGCTAATCCCGCCGACCAACCCGGCGCCGAGATCGCTGAGCAGATCGCCGTACAGGTTCCCGGCTGCGAGCACGTCAAACTGATGTGGCTTCGAGACGAGTTGCATACAGGTGTTGTCCACGATCATTTCTTTCGCGGCAATGTATGGATAATCGGTCGCCACTCGGCGGAAACAATCGAGGTATAGTCCATCGGCCAGTTTCAAGATGTTGGCTTTGTGGATGCAGTGGATCGACTTCTTGCC
>JANLRE010000455.1:0-3544 GCA_031368205.1 Fimbriiglobus sp.
AAGCTCTTGCTGCCCGTCTTGCAACCGGGCGAGCAACACTTCGTCCGTAATCTCATCAGCCTGTTCGTGGAGCGGTGTCACCCTGTGATCTTATACGCAAGCCGTGGAAACGAAGTTCATTCGGGCGGATTTGGGGTGAGCGTCACATTTGGTGGTGGGCCGTTCGGACGCGAGTTGATCGGCTTAGAGGCCGAACGCCTGGGTAGGCAATGCCTGCAAGCTGCCGAATCCATTCAGTCGTTCAACGGGACATCGTCGCGGAGTGTGTACCACTTCCCGGTTGGGCTGGTGTGGGAAAGCACGTAGTGGTCTTGGAGGATTTGCAGAATCGGCGTGTACTTCTCGGCAATCAACGGCTCGAATCCTAGGTTGCCAGTGGTTATGAATATGTGAACAGGTCGTTGCGTTCGGATGGACTCGATCACTTCATTGCGAACGGACGCCGGGTACATTTGCAGCGACCAACCGCTGATTGGTACGGCAGGCAGGCGATCGGAGAACCAATAGATGAGGGGGTCACCGCAGACGTAGATTCGTCCGGGTTTGACTTGTGACTGGTTGAGCCACTCGGCTTCATCTTTGGCTAACCGATAGGCATTTCCTGTTGCGGCTCGGCACGACTCACGGTCTTGCGAGGACCACCCCAAACGGCGGCTTGCGAGTTGCATCACCTGATTACCGCCACCAGTTACCGCAGGTAGGCACAATGTCGCCGCAGAGAGAGCGATAATGGATCGTTCGATGAGCGTGAGCGGGGTCCGAAATCGTGCGTTCGCCCATTCTTGTAATGCGGGCCAGCCGTATGCCGCCAGGACACTCATCGGTCCACCCAGCAACAAGAAATGATACGACCACCAGGAAAGCCGTTGGGCTAAGATCACTACAAATGCGGACACAATCAACAAAACGAAGCCGACCAGGACGCGGTCTTTGCGTTGTTGCCAGCGGGCACATCCACCGAGGATTGCCAGGGCGAGTATCGGGGCGTACTGTTCGAGAAACCATCGGACCGAGAACGCGAGACGTTTGAAGTCGGCGCGCTCCCCTTCGGCAAGGAACTGCGGTGGAAGTTCAACAAGTGTCCGCACCAGAGTGTCCATCATCCCGTGTGAATAGAAGTGCGCGAACGCGGGTGCCAATACGACCAAGCATCCGCAACCGACGACGAGAGCGGATGAAACCATTGATTTCCAACCCGAGTCGCTCAGGCACTTGAAGAACCAAAAGCCCCAACAGACCGACAAACAGACGACGAGAAGTAGCTTGAACAGAATGACAATTCCCCCCGCAATGCCAGCGATGAACAGCCACTGCCACGAAACACGATTTGAACTTCGCACAACGAACGGCAACCCCATCGCTAGCACGAGCGGAAAGGTCGCCAATCCTTCGGTTTTCGTCAGGTGGGACGTGTTGGAATACCCGGCCATGTAGTAGGCGCCGCCGATCAAGATTGCCGGCATGAGCGGCAATCGTGGTAGCTGATAAGTCTTGCGGATCAGGGCGGTAAAAATGAAGATAAAGCTCGTGATGTAGAGCCATTCAAAGACCCGGATGCCGTCCTCCGAGAAGCCAAAGAAGGTTCCGCCGCAGCGATAGAACCAAAAGATGCCCGGATTCGTGATGTCCCAGTAATCGCGGTAAAGAACGGCTCCGCGACTGGTCTCTCGTGCCATCAGCGCGAAAAGTGCTTCATCACCCCGAAATGGCATCGACAAACTCGGCCAGCCGAGAACGGCCATCAGGCCGACGATGACGAACGCCGATCGCAACATCCACGGCCTCCACCCGGCAACACGGTTATGCTCACAATTATCAGACAGACGTGGAAAGCATAGCACACGTGTCCCCGACCGATGCCCAGTCTTTCGGCTCCTCATTTACACCTGCCATAACGACAACCCACCTGCATTTCGCACGGGGTGCGCGCGTATAATTTCAGCACAAGAACCGTCTTTTCCTCCACTCGTGAACCGACATGAAACTGACACAACCACGGCCTGTCACAATCACCCTGACGCTGCCCGGACCGGACCGAAAGCGGAACTGGGCGGCGTACTCGTATCGGGTCAGTTATCGCAACCCGGACGCGACCTTGCCGGGGTGCGTGATGACTTGGGACGTGTTGGGCGGACGGTTGTCGTACCAAGTGGCGTTGGAACGCACGACGACGGGGGAACAGCGTTGGCACTGCTCGTGTGCGGACGCGATTTATCGCGGGGATGGCAACCCCGCCCATCGGTGCAAACACATCCAAGGGCTGCTCGAATGCCTGCCGCTGGGTGCGTGTCCAGAACCCAATCCTGCACCGCGATCTCCAGCGAACTCAAAAGGTAACCATTAGCCCGGCTTCTTCCTTATCACCACGGAATACACGGAATGCGCTGCTTCGACTATTGCATCAGTTCGGTCATCTGATGGCGGTGTGTTATTCTCGCACTGTGACCAACGGTTCTTGAATCGGGAACTGCGTCGAGCGAGTCACATTGCACGCCTGGACTGACAACGATAGGACGTTCTTAATGGGCCACCGGAATTTGACCGAGACCGTTGCGGATTTGGTGAAGCACGGCCAATTGAAGCGTGTCACCGCCCCGATTGATCCGCACCTGGAAATGGCCGAGATTCAGCGGCGACTTTACCTTGCGAACGGCCCGGCGGTGTTGTTCACCAACCCGAAGAACACCGCGTTCCCGATGCTGGCTAATCTGTTTGGTTCGCTCGAACGCACACGCTTTTTGTTCCGGGATGCGCTCGACGATGTGCATAAATTGGTCGAACTCAAAACCAACCCGCAAGCCGCGCTGAAGCGACCGTGGCGGTACGCCAACTTGCCGTTCATCCTGTGGCAACTCCGCCCGAAGTTCACTCGCACCGGGCCGATACTTCAGCACACGATTCCGCTGCCAAAACTTCCGCAACTGAAGTGCTGGCCGATGGACGGCGGCGCGTTCGTGACGTTGCCGCAAGTTTATACCGAAGACCCCGACAAGCCGGGCTGGATGAAGTCGAACCTCGGGATGTACCGGGTGCAAATCTCGGGCAACGACTTCGACCCCGAAACCGAAGTCGGGATGCACTACCAAATCCATCGCGGCATCGGCGTTCACCACGCGGCCGCACGGCGACGTGGGGAACTGTTGCGTGTGAATGTGTTAGTCGGCGGCCCCCCTGCGTTGGCCGTCAGTGCGGTGATGCCGTTGCCCGAAGGGTTGCCGGAACTCGCGTTCACCGGGGCGTTGGGGGGACGACGGTTGCAAATGGTGAACCCTGGAGGAATGTTGCCGATGCCCGCCGAATGTGACTTCGTCATCTCCGGGACCATCGACCCGACCGCGACTAAACCGGAGGGACCGTTCGGGGACCACCTGGGCTATTACAGCTTGGCCCACCCGTTTCCCGTCATGAAAGTGGACAAAGTCTATCACCGCCCCGGCGCGATCTGGCCGTTCACGGTTGTGGGACGACCGCCGCAGGAAGACACATCATTCGGCGAGTTCATTCACGAACTGACCGGCCCGGTGATCCCGACCGTGTTGCCCGG
>JANLRE010000465.1:0-2124 GCA_031368205.1 Fimbriiglobus sp.
CGGAACAGTTGCTTGGAGTACGGCAGCGTTACCTCTTGGTCGCGGTATTCCAACAAGAACAGCAGTTCGCCGAAGACACGCGGCAGGTTGCCGCGATTGATTTCGTCTATCACTAAGACGTGCGGTTCGGCGGGGCATTTCATGGCTTGATCGACAAACGTGGCCAGCACCCCCGGTTCGACGGGGTAGGATAATTCATTGTGCCCGTTCACCTCAACGGTTCGCGGTCGAATGCCCTCCACGAATTCCTCGTAACTGTAACCCGGATGAAACTGAACGAGTCGGACGTTGTTGGCACGATCGCCGGTAATGAATCGCGCCAACTGCCGCGCGATGTGCGTTTTGCCGGTGCCAGGGACGCCTTGCAGGATCAGTTGCTTTTTGGACTGTAACAAATCGAGGCAACGAGTCAGCCAGACATCGGATTGATACGTCGTGTTTTGAAACGCCACACGATCGAACGCAGGCCGGGCATCGGGATGACCAGCACGCCGAGCAAGTAACGGTCGCGGGTCATCGCAAACTGCCGACGCGAACAGGGGCAACAAGCGGTCGAAGGTAATCAGGATTTCACCGACGAGTTCGTCGTTACGCACAACCGGCGAATCGGACTGCAAATGCCGCCATGCGAACAGTTCCTTCCCCGTGGACCACGCGCGAAGATCGGCCACGGAGCGGAAAGCTGTGGTGGATTCGCTGAGTGTGCAGCCGAACCCACATTGCTCAATCGCCTTCGTGCCGACGATGACCGCGTAGAGTTGCTCGCCGTGTTCTTGCACTGTCTTGCGGAATCGCTTGCCCGCATCCCGTGCCGTGCGACCTAGGTGAAATCCGAACGCGACGCCACTCGAATCAAGCCGCACGAAAAATTGCACGTCGCTGCGTTTGGTCTCCGAATCGCGGCGATAGAACGTCACCCAAAGATCGGACTTGTAGGCGGTGGCGCGGCCGAAATCGTTCTTGCAGATGCTCGATAAGGCCCGACCCGGTCGGGCATCCGTTTCGAGTTCCCAACCGTATTCGCCCTGCAACACGGGCCGAACGTACCGCATCGTGAGCGCTTCACAAAGTTCGACCAGTGGTTCCCGCACCGCGAAGCTATATCGTTCCCGGTGGGCGGCCATCCAGTCGCCGGCGTTGTTCACTTGAAGGTCGGCGAGAAAGCGAAAGGTGTCCGTGCAAAAACCCGAGAACTTGCGAGTTTCCATCCGTGCATCGGGGATCGGCTCACGGTCCGGTTCGCCGAAACGATCCGTCAGCTTCGCCAACAACGGGACCACTTCGCAGGAGTGAACGCGGAACTGATCCCGCAAACTGTCGATGACATCGCACGCCAATCGGTATTGCTCCCAGACCGGCAACGTGGGGTTGATGGCATCGGATAAAGTTTGCACACCACGGCGGGTAGTGTCGCACCAAAGCGGGAAGCGATTCGGATGCCGCACATGCAATAGCGCGGACAGCAGGGCCATTTCATTCACGCGAGTTATGCCCTCAGCTTCGAGGGGCGGCTTCAATAAGTCCGCCGTGGTTTTCATTGCCTGCGATACTGCGATTACCTGCGGCAACCAGTCGCCAACGTTCGCCTCGGTCGGCTGGAGCGTGGTGAATAGCAAGTCGTTGGCCGCTTGAAAAATCGCGTGATGATCGACGCTGTTCGAGGTTGCTTCCATCGTTTGGCGAATGCCGGCCAAGCGGAGATTGGTTTCGGTGATTCGCTTTCGCAGTGGTCGCTCGGTGCGTAATAATCGTAGCGAATCTTCGATTCGCCCCGCATTTGGTTCCGTGGGATCGTCACACGATCCCAGTTCACGGCCTTCCAAATTCGCAACTTGGCAAAAGAAGGTGTCCAAATCACCGGCTGTCAGGTCCGGAAATTCGGCCAAGAGTTGTTCGTACAGTTTGCACGCAACCGCGTAGCCCCCAGGGACATCACGCGGCGAGATCGCGGCTAGCAATCCGAGTTTCGAGAGACCACGAATAACAGCGGGGCGCCAATCGGGCAACCGATCCGGGTCAGTCGCTTTGGCGATTGCGAACCAGAATGCAATCCCCAAACCGGGCCGGAAGTATTGCCCGTCGGGGAAGGCACAACGAGAGAGGCGCATGGGAAGAGGGTCATGG
>JANLRE010000482.1:0-2799 GCA_031368205.1 Fimbriiglobus sp.
GGCGAACCAAAACATCACGCCCGAACTCCTGGCCACCGGCACCGCCCGTGCCAAAGCGGAGTACGTCCCGATGTTGGCGAACTACCATCCGGGTGGGCCGGCCTGCGAGGCGTTGCGTGAACTGCTGGCACTTTGCCGCGACCGCAACATCCCGGTGCGAATGGTGCTGATGCCCGAGGGCGGCGACTTCCGAAGCTGGTTCCCGCAGCCGGGCGTCGATCGGCTGATGGCGTTCCTGAACGCGACGGGTGCCGAGTTCAACGCCCCGCTTGTGGTCGCCCGTGAATGGTTGCCGGACGACCACTTCTACGACTCGCACCACATGTTCGCAGCCGGCGCCGAAGCGTTCTCCGACCGCCTCACCCGCGAAGCCATCGTGCCGATCTTGCGAACAACGGCGGACAGAAAATGAACCTGACTCCCGGCATTCGAGCCGCAATTACCCGCTCTCTGCGGATGCGATTCGTTCGTAGAGAGGTTGAGCCACTCCCACACGGTCGTGGCTCGGTGGATCGGGCGCGCCGTGCCGTTGTCGTGGGATTCGTTGGTTTTCTCGCTACGCAAGTGCTGTTGAGTATCGCCATTCGGCGGGAGTGGGTGCCGGTCGGTGACCCGGTGTTCGCGGAGAAAATCGCCCTGCTACGCCAGCACCCGCAATTCTTCGCCAGTGACACTCCCTTGACACAGCAAGTGACACAACGTGTGCTGATGCTCGGCAGTTCCCGTACCCACTTGGCGTTCGACGCGGCGAAGTTTGCGACGGCGACGAACACCAGGGCGTTCAACTTTGGTTGCCCCGCCGCAGGCCCGATGACGAGTGCGTTGTACCTGCGACGGTTGCGAGCGATGGGCGTCACGCCGGACTTCGTGTTCGTTGAATTTCACCCCGGATTCCTGACGCCGACCGACCCGCCGTTCGAGGGGCAATGGCTTCATGCGTATCGGTTGCGACACGGTGAGCCGGAACAGTTGCGCCGCTTCGGGTGGAACATTCCCACGCCCCCGCACCACAGTTGGACGGGCTGGGGCAAGGCAACGTGGGACTTTCGGTTCGGCTTGTTGAACCACTACGCGCCGGGGGCGTTGCCGTGCCCGTTCGGGTTGACCGTCGGCGCGATGAACGACCCGTTCGGTTACGTACAAGGCATCGAGACCAAACCGGCGGATATGCCCCGCGCACTGAAACGGACGCAGGACCAGTACGCGCCGGTGCTGAGGAATTACCACGTCGGCGGATCGGGGTGCGAAGCGTTGCGGGACATTCTGACCGTGTGCCGGGACGCCAACATCCGCGCCGGCATCGTAATCACGCCGGAAGCCACGGTACTGCGAAGTTGGTACGGGGCACAAGGGAATGCGGAAATCGCAGCGTTTGCCCAGAGTTTAGCGCAGGAATTCGGCGTGCCGGTGTACGACGCCCGCGACTGGGTACCGGACGGCGCGTTCGCCGACGGGCACCACTTAACCGCGCGAGGGGCGACGATTTTTACCGAACGGCTCGCAGTGGAATCGCACCGAAACGGACGCCGATGAACGCAACTTTACCTGCGAATCATCTGACCACGACGCGGCGTAAGTCTTGGCGATCACTACTCGCGTTCGTGCTATTGTTTTTCGGGATTCAGCTTGGCTTCGGCCTGCTACTCGATTACGGACCGCCCCGATTCCGCGACCCGGAATACGGCAGACGCTTGGCGAATCTCCGTTGCCGTGTGGCGGAGAATCCGGGGCGACCGTTGGTCCTCGTCATCGGGAGTTCCCGCACCGCGATGGGGGTTCGTCCGGGCATACTGGAAGATGGCTCGGACCGCCCGATGGTCTTCAATTTTGCACTGGCAGGTAGTGGGCCGATCATGGAGTTGATGGCGTTCCGCCGTGCCTTGGCGGACGGGATCAAACCGGCTGCCGTGGTCGTGGAGTATTGGCCGGCGTTCATGCGTGAAGACGGCCTGTACCACGAGGAAGCCCGGTTGGACATCGCCCGGCTGCGGCTGGTCGATCGTGCGTTGATCCGCGAGTTTTTCCGCGACGTGCCGCACGCCGAGACCGCAATGCGGACGCACCGCACGAACCCGTGGTACCACCATCGCCGGTCGATCTTCAACCAACTCTCGCCGCGATGGTTGCCGAACAATTCCCGTTCCGAGGCAATGTTTGAACGCATCGACGACTGGGGGTGGCTACCGGGCCGAGAGTCCCTTCCGGCCAGTGACTTTCCCGCAGCGCTGCAAGCATCGGCTTCCTATTACCTGCCGCTGTTCGCCCAATACGAAATCTCGCCCGATGGCGACCGGGCTTTACGCCAATTGGTTGCTGAATGTCGTGCAGTAAACATACCTGCTGCGCTTGCGTATCTGCCGGAATCCGCTGAATTTCGCAAGTTAATGCCGCCACACGCTGCGCAACTGGGAGAAGACTATTTGCGGAACGTTCGCAAAGAATTGAACGTTCCGCTGATCGACGGGCGCGGGTGGGTCGGCGACGACCAGTTGCCGGACGGCTTTCACCTGATGCAACCCGGCGCCACGGTGTTCACCCGTAAGTTCGCTACTGCGATCGAGGCCACTTTCCCCAACTTGATGGGGGGGAACTCGCCATGAATCGCCATCGGGCCAAGTGGTGTGTGCTGGCCGGCGTTGCGTCCGTGGTACTGCTGCAACTCGGGTTGAACATCGTGATTGACACGATCAAGCCCGAATGGCGCGACCCGGAATACGGGCACCGGATGAAAGATTTGCGCCAACAAGCGAACGCAAAACCCATGCGACCCGTTGTCGTGGTATTGGGAAGTTCCCGATC
>JANLRE010000531.1:0-4703 GCA_031368205.1 Fimbriiglobus sp.
CGCGGCTCCGACCAGGACGGACGCACCCGTTCCTAGCCCGAGAATGTCCACTTCGGGCGGGTACAGGAAGTAAGGCACAGGGCTGCCCGGTGGGCATTTGCCGGCGCTGGTGTCGTAGCGTTCCCACAGGTGCGAGGCGAGATGCGTCGGCCACATGAACACGTCCTTGTAAAAGAACGCGGCGGACACGACCGGCTGAACGAAGCCTAAATCCCAGCCATGACGCTCGGAGTTTTTCTCTTCAAACAACAACCGTCGGTGAACCACATACTTGGGTTCCAGTAATGTTTGGGCCGGTGGGTACGACGCCGTTTTCGATTGGTACACCGTGCCGACTGGCACAAGGGGTGTCACCGCAGGCGGTGCAAAGTTACTTGGTTTGGAGTCGATTTTCCGGTCACGCGCTTCTTGCACCAGTTCATCCGCGATCCGCTTGTTGAGTTCGGCATCGGACATCAGGCGAAACGCTTTGTCGCGGGTGATGCTGGTTTGTATGGGCAGTGAGGTCGTCGTCGGATCACTTTTGGACTTGTCTTTTACGTCTTCGGGTGGGGTTTGTGCCATTACCGGGCGATCCGCAGGCACCAGTTGCCGAGGTTGCACGCCGACAGGGGCTGGGGGCGCCGGCATTGTGCCGAGCACCGTGGGCACGGTGACATCTCGGCCCGCCGGTTTTTGGAACGTCACCGTCCGACCTTGTGGACTCGGGTTGACCGGGTTCGGCGCGTCCGCCGGGACCAGACGCGGCAACGATGACGGCGCCGCCGGTGGTTGCACCATTGGTGGCGAAGTACTGGGCGGCACGGTCGGGTACGGCTGGAAATTGGGTGCCGGTGGGATGATCGGCCCCGGCGGTTGCGCGGCGGCGCTGAACACGCCGACCGCGACGACCGCCAGACTAATCCCCATCCGAAGCCGTGTACGCGGCGGCGGAGTAGTTCGGTGATTCTTGCGTAATTGCGATGTCATGCGGGTGGCTCTCCTGAACCGTTGCCCCAGTAATTTGAATGAACCGCGCATTGGTGCGAAGCTCTTCCAAGTTCCGTGAACCGACGTACCCCATCCCGGCGCGGAGACCGCCCACGAGTTGGAACACGAACGGCGCCAGGGCACCTTTGTAGGGGACTCGACCTTCAACCCCTTCGGGAACCAACTTGCCGTTGGTTCCGGGTGCGACCTTCTCACCCTGTTGGTAACGGTCCGCTGAACCAGCGGACATCGCCCCCAGGGAACCCATACCGCGGTACGACTTAAAGCTCCGACCGCGATAAATAATCATCTGCCCCGGACTCTCGGCAAGTCCGGCGAACAGGCCGCCGATCATTACCGAATATGCCCCGGCGGCGATCGCTTTCGTAATGTCGCCGGAATACCGGACCCCCCCATCACCGATGAGGGGGATGCCGCTGCCCTTTAACGCTTTCGCCGCGTTCGCAATGGCCGACAGTTGCGGCACGCCCACGCCCGAGACAATCCGCGTCGTGCAGATCGACCCTGGGCCGATGCCGACCTTGATGCCGTCCGCACCGGCATCCGCCAGAGCCTTGGCACCTTCGACGGTAGCAATGTTCCCCGCGATAATGTCGATCGCGTGCCGCTTCTTCAACTCGCGCACCGTCTCGACCACGTTGCGGCTGTGTCCGTGGGCCGAATCCACAACAATGACATCCACACCAGCCCGAATCAGCGAATCGGCCCGCTCGAAATCGAACACGCCAATCGCCGCCCCGGCCCGCAGTCGGCCCCGAGTATCTTTACAGGCGTTCGGGAAGTTTTCGTTCTTCTCGATGTCCTTGATCGTGATTAACCCCTTCAGTCGATATTCATCGTCCACCAGGAGAAGTTTCTCCACTTTATTTTTAGTTAGGATCATCTCCGCGTCGTTCAACGTGGTGTTCTCGGGTGCGGTGACGAGGTTTTTTTTCGTCATCACCTCTTCGAGTTTCTGGTTGTTGTCCGTCAGGAATTTCAAATCCCGCCGCGTTAAGATGCCGCGCAGAAACTTCTCATCGCCCGTTGTGATTGGCACGCCGCTAATGTGGTGCTGCTGCATAATCTGCCGGGCCGTGCCGACGGTGGCGTCCGGGGGCAACGTAATCGGGTCCGTGATGACGCCGTTTTCGCTCCGCTTCACTTTGTCCACTTCACGGGTCTGCGCGACGATGTTGAGATTTTTGTGAATAATCCCGATGCCGCCCTCTTGGGCAAGGGCAATGGCCAGTTCACTTTCCGTGACGGTGTCCATCGGCGACGAGATGATCGGGATGTTGATGCGCACGTTCCGCGTCAACTGAGTCCGAACGTCGGCATCTTTCGGGACAATTTCGCTGTAACCCGGCTCCAGCAGAACGTCGTCGAACGTGTAACCCTGGTAAGCAATGCGATCGTGCATCCGGAACCTCGCGCGGCAGGTCGTGGGCAGATAGTGGTTGGGAATTATAGGGACGGCGACCAGAAGTGCTTGTCGAGGTGTACGAGTTGGTCCGCTCAAAGCCGTTGTGCGACACTTTGAGCTGCGGAATGACTTGAGAAACGAAAGTGTAAATCACAAAATTTAGTGTTGTGGGCGGCGATCATCGTAGTCACGACGTGGACGTGGCGAACGGTCATCATCGTCGGCAGGTGTCAGCCGAGTGTCATCGGTTTCATTTTCGTACCGTGTGGGCCGGGTGCGCTTTTCGTCGCCCAAACCGACGTACAAAATGATCCCTGCGAGGGCCGCACAACTGGCGGGAACGGCGAGGTCTACCCACCAGTATTTGGCCGCGAGTTTCGATGCATCCATCGGCTTACTGTGTTTCGCCGATTGCATCCCTTCCTTCACGCCCAACGCAAAACCGACGCCGATAATCATCGGCAACGCTGCGATCAGCGCCGCCCCGGCCAGTTGCGGAAACGGCGCATACGCGATTTGCCCGCCGAACCGAACGCTGGATTTCCGCATCAGCAAGATGCCCGCAATCAACATTCCAATCTCAAGAACACAGATCATGGCCGTCCCTCATCTCTCAAACCGCACGCAAAGTTGGATACGTAGATTTAGTTCACAGACGGGCTACGTCAAAAAACTTCGGCTAGGATTTGACGAATCTAGCATGGCTCCCCAGTAACCGTATCGAGATGTTGTTCAAATTGAGGCGTCGAATCGGCGAACTACTTTTGACGACCGGACTCGCAGACGGTTCAGCAAATTGCACGATTCTTGTTTGAGCGCGACTGGACTGGAAGCGGATAATGTAAATGGGAAGCAAGTTTCCCCGGTTTGCGAGTCCGGTCATCGTCCACCCCAAGAGTTCACCATGATTCGCATTACTATTTTCACGCTGCTACTCTTGCTAACTTCGGCCCCGTGTGTGTCCGCCAAGCCAGACGCCTCCGCGATGGTTCCGGTTGAGGCTGAACACCTCACGCAATTACTGCGCGGGCTGTTGTTGGCCAACCTACCCACACCGATGGCCGAAACTTCGCACGATTGGGGCAAGCAACGGGACGTGCTGGTCGGGATGAAATGGCACAAGCTAAAGCCCGAGCCGAATCGGGCCATGCGGAACGATGGCCATTGGCAAAAAGTCCGCACCGAGGCCATTAACCCGAACGAATCACTAGCTCTAGGAATCCGCGACATCATTTCCCCGGAACCCGGCAAGACCACGTTTGAAGCATTTGTCGGCATGAATGTCCGAATGTTCTACGAGCAACAGTTGTGGAAATCCGGCGTGCGAATGTACAGCGGTGAAACGCGGGCACGCTGTTGGGTGGCGTTGCGGGTCGTCTGTGAATTAACGTCCCGCCTCGAAAAGCAACCGGGGCAAATTCTGCCCGTCGCGGTGTTACGAGTCCGCGTGACCGAAGCCGATTTGCACTACACGAACCTCGTCGTCGAACACACCGTCGGTCTCGATGGCATCGCCGCCAAAGCCGTCGGCGACATGCTGCACAAGTTCATCAACAAAGCCAAACCGCACCTCGAACGCGACCTCCTCGACAAGGCCAACGCCGCCATCATCAAGTCCGCCGACACCAAAGAAATCCGCGTCGAACTCGACAAACTGCTCCGGGGCAAAATCCCCGTAATGCGAAAACCGGAGTGAGGTTGGCTCAGGGGCGGCATTTCATTTCGGTTTGTTCGCCTTCAGCTTCTGCTTGAAGAACGTGAGTGTGTGGTCGTTTAAATTTTGTCGACCAATGTCGTGGTCCCGATCTGGAAACGTCTTCAACTCGAAGTCTTTTTTCAATTCCTTTAGCCGATCTCGCAAGAGGTACGCTTGGTTGATCGGAGCGTTCTCGTCTTTCTCTCCATGCAGGATTAGCACTGGGCACGCCAAGTCAGACATTTTCGCGACCGATGACCGGTCCTT
This sequence comes from Fimbriiglobus sp., assembly GCA_031368205.1. Classification (GTDB taxonomy): domain Bacteria; phylum Planctomycetota; class Planctomycetia; order Gemmatales; family Gemmataceae; genus Fimbriiglobus. Next base: position 4,359 of record JANLRE010000531.1, read on the forward strand.
CACCGCAGCTTCGGTCAGACCCGCTTCCTGCTCCATATTCTCGCGGATGCTGGGGAACTTGATGTCATCGTATGCCTTCTTGAAGTCGTAGATCCCGGCAGCGAATACGGCGGCTTGCAACTCGGTGCTTTTCAGCCGAACAGCCAGAAGGGACGCAGCCATTGCACCGCGAGAATAGCCAAACACGCCCATCCGCGAGTTATCAACATATGGTTCTTTGGCGAACTTCCGGAAACCCGCTTCCAGTGCGGCAATCGTCTTCGGGCCAACGAAGTCCGGCTTACCAGCAGACTTACCGAAGCCGCGCTGGGTGATGGCGACACATGCGAACCCCTCCTTGGCGAA
>JANLRE010000551.1:0-2020 GCA_031368205.1 Fimbriiglobus sp.
AAAGATTCAGAAGCGTGGAGGTGACGAGGCCACCGAGAATGACCACAGCAAGTGGGTACTCGATTTCGTGGCCGGGTTTGTTGCCGGCGATTACGAGGGGTAACAGTGCCAATCCCGTGGCCAGTGCCGTCATCAAAATCGGCGACAGACGCTCCTCCGCACCCCGCAACACCAGTGCCGTTCCGAACGGTTCCCCTTCATCGGTTTCGAGGTGGCGGAAGTGGCTCACCATCATGATGCCATTGCGGGCGGCGATGCCCAACACGGTCACGAAGCCGACGAGCGATCCGAGTGACAACACACCGCCGGTAAACAATACGCCGATCACGCCGCCGATCAGTGCAAAGGGTATTGTGAGCGCCACGAGAAGTGTGGGCCGCCACGATTGGAAATCGACGAACAGCAGCAGCACGATGCCGATCAACGACAACACCGCGAGTGCATAAAGCTTCCGCGTTGATTCCTGGCGTGCGGCATATTCACCGAGAAACTCCGGGTGGTATTCCTGGTCGAACGGGATCACTTTCACCTTGGCTTCAATCTCCTTCGCCACGGACCCCAAGTCCCGCCCTTGCACATTACATGTCACGTCCAAACGCCGCGAGGCATTCTCCCGTCTGATCTCGTTGGCCGCCGGGACGATTCGCACGTCGGCGACATCTTGGAGCCGCACTTGAATGCCGGACGGCGTGTCGATCGGCAACTCGCGCACCGCCGAAAGATCGGTCCGCACACTCGGCACCCCCCAGACCACAACATCGAACTTCTTCTGCCCCTCGAAAACCTCGCCGACTTTCGTGCCCTTCAGCAGCGTGGTCGAAGCCTTGCGAATATGCCCCGCCGTGACGCCGTACCGCTCCGCTGCTTCCGGGCGAAGCCGAACTTCAATCTGCGCAACCGTGACTTGCGGTTCGACTTTAAGGTTGATGACCCCTTCCACGTCTTTCATCGCGGCTTCAACTTCCTTCGCCTTCGCCCGCAACACGTCCTGATCCGGCCCGTACAGCCGCACCACGATGGTCGCGCCAACGCCCGTGAGGACTTCCTTGATGCGTTCGCGCAGAAACGTCAACACGTCCCGGTAGAGGCCGGGATAGGCGTACACGACCGCTTCGATTTTTTTGATCGACTCCTTGTAATCTGCATCGGGATCAATGCTGATCCAGAGTTCGGTGAAGTTCGGGCCGACGGGTTCATCAGCAACTTCGGCCCGGCCAATGTGGGAGCCGAAGTTGCGGACAATCGGCTTGCCATCGTCACCCTTCAACGCCCGCAAATCGCGGCTGGCTTGAAGCGTCACGCGGTTCATCGCTTCCAGCGACGTACCGGGCTTTTCGACGAAGTGCATCAGGAAGTCGGTCTCCTGAAAATTGGGCAAGAACTCCTGCCCTAACCGTGTTGTGGCTGCGCCGGTCAGCACGAAGGCCAGGATTAACGTCAGTAAGCAGACATACGGCCGCGCCATCAAAACCGGAAGAATGGGGCGATACAGACGCTTCAACAAAGCCGTGAGTGGCGCTTCACTCCGTACATGACGACGACCCGTGAGCAGCATGTACGACAGCGCGGGCGTGACTGTAAGGGCGACGAAAAGGGACGCCACAATCGAAATCACATAGGCCGTTGCCAGTGGTCGGAAGAAGGCACCGGAGAGGCCGTCCAGGAAGAAGATTGGCACGAACACCAGCACCACAATCATGCTGGCGTAGACCACCGCCGAACGGACTTCGAGCGACGCTTCCAGCACGATCCGGAACGCGGATTTTCTCGGCTGCGTCGGGTCATCCAGGCTTTCTTGTTGGGCCAGCCGCAACCGTCGTGCAATGTTCTCCACGTCGATGATGGCGTCATCGACGACTTCCCCAAGGGCGATCACCAACCCCGCCAGGACCATCGTGTTGATCGTGGCTCCGGAGTAGGCGAACACCAACACCGCCGTCACCAGTGACAACGGGATGGCAGGGAGGCTAATCACCGCCGTGCGCCAATCGACCAGGAACGCCAACAGAAACACGACGAC
>JANLRE010000557.1:0-7820 GCA_031368205.1 Fimbriiglobus sp.
ACGGGATTGGCTTGGCGGAGACTCTGGAAATCGCGGTCCAACTGAAGCGAGTCGCGCAGATGGGCGCGGAGCTTGCGGTGGTCGTGGGTGGTGGCAATTTGTTACGCGGCGCGCAGTTTTCCGCCGTCCTGAACCCGAACAAAATCAAGCCCGCCACCGCCGACTCGATGGGGATGCTCGCCACCGTGATGAACGGCTTGGCGTTGCAGGACACGCTTGAAGGGTTGGACGTGGAAACGCGATTGCTGTCCGCCGTGCCGATGGACAAGGTGTGCGAGCCGTACATCCGCCGACGGGCGATTCGGCACCTGGAGAAGGGGCGAATCGTCATCCTCGCCGGTGGGACCGGCAACCCGTTTGTGACGACCGATAGCGCCGCAGCACTCCGTGGCCGCGAGATCGGGGCGAACATTTTGTTGAAGGCCACGAAGGTGGACGGCGTCTACGATTCCGACCCGGACAAGAACCCGCACGCGGAACGCTACGACCGGCTCACGTACCAAAAAGTGCTACACGACCGGCTCAAGGTGATGGACCTCGGCGCGTTCGAGATGTGCCTGGAAGCGAAGCTGCCGATTCTAGTCTTCGACTTCAAAGCCGACCGTGCCATCGAACGCGCCATTGCCGGCCACACGATTGGCACGCTAGTGACCAGTGAATGAGTTTCAGTACTTTCTATTTGTTTGGGTCATCGCGATGCGATGGATGATAGGAATCGGACCCCGAGACCGATTCACTACGTGGCACGTCGAACATCAGACACATGGGTTCAGCAGAGAGAGGGAATGGCCTATTTTAAGGAGGTTACTCCATGAATGAACGTTCCAAGACCCGCACACCTCGTTTGGCTCCGAATCGGCGGTCCGCTCTCCTCGTCATTGCTATCGCATTCGTTTTGGTTTGTTACGGTGCGTATTGGGGGTGGAATTACTACCAAACGAACTCTCGGTATCAAACGGCTCTCCAAACTGTCGAGCGTCGAGAATGGAAGCGAGCGCGCGAACAGTTGAAAGAACTGATTCAGCAATCCCCGACACCCGACCACTATTTACTTGCCGCACGTGCGGAGCGTAGGCTCGAAAATCTCAGTGAGGCTAAAAAACTTCTCGATCTCTGTCAGCGGCTCCAGGGCAGCGAAACGGATGCCATCAAGATCGAGCGTGCTTTGCTTCGCATCCATGAAGGCGAATTGTTGGAGGTGGAACAGTTCCTCCGCGAAAGCATCACCAATAACGAATCGCATGCAGTGGAAATTCTCGATCTCCTGTCCGCTGCACTTGAAGTCAACTATCGCGAAGCCGAAGCGCAACGGTGCCTCGACGAGTTACTCCGACGGCAGCCGGAACACTTTGACGCACTCGTGCGGCGCGGTCGAACGGCTCGTAACATGGGCTGGCAGGAGGATGCGATTCAGTATTTCCAAAGAGCTTTGCGACTCAGACCCGAGGTGGATAATGTGCGTATCATTCTGGCGGAAACACTCGTCAACTATGGGCACTACGACCAAGCCCGTGAACACTATGAAACGCTATCCCAAAAGCAGTCGCAGAACCCGGCTGTCCCATTCGGTCTAGCACTCTCGTATCTCGGCACCGGTGAGAGCAACAAGGCGTTACAACTTTTCAACCAGTTAATTGCCGCGAATCCCAAGAACTGGGTCGCACTCAACGAACGCGGGAAACTCGCCATTCAACTCGACAAAGCGGAAGAGGCGGTGGCCGATCTTCGACTGGCGGAATCGCTCGCTCCTGCGGATGTGGCTCCGACGCACTTGGTGAGCTGTCTCTTGTTGCTGGGCCGGCACGAAGAAGCCCGGAAATACCAGGAAAAGGTCGCTCGCATTCATGCGGATCGAAAACTGGCAACCGACCTCGGGGATCGAATCCGCGAACAAGCTCCGAATGACCCCGAGTTGCGATACCAGCTCGGCACGCAACTGTTGCGGACGGGGAAACAACGCGACGGAGTCCACTGGCTCCGCACGGCGATTGAGAAAGATCCCAAACATCGCAAGTCACACGAGGCACTCCTGGACTTCTTCCAATCGGTCAACGCCATTGAACAGGCCGAGTATCACCGGCGTATTCTTCAGCAATTGACGAAGCCGCCCCCTTCTCCACGTTGAGTACCGGAGTCAATTCATGCGTCGCTCATTGAAATGGACTCTTCTCGCATTGGGTGTGGTTTCGATCGGGCTAATCGCCCTGTTTCTGACTCACCCACCGCAGTCACTCCCGGAGAAGACAATAGTCCCAGAGCCGAGTACCCCGCCCGCGCCCGGTTACTTTGAAGATGTCACACCCGGTTCGGGCATTGAGTTCATGTACCGGAACGGGGAGGAAGCCGGGTTGGCCACGATTCTCGAAAGCCTCGGGGGCGGCGTCGCGCTCTTGGATTACGACGGAGACGGACTACTGGACATCTTCCTCACTGGTGGCGGTTCTTTTGGAGGTTCCGACAAGAAGAGCATTCAGGGGCATGGCTGTAAGCTCTACAAGAATCTCGGCAATTACAAGTTTCGAGACGTGACGGTCGATGTCGGGCTGGATCGGCTCAACGGTGGAGTTCCCTGGTTTTACAATCACGGTGCCGCTGTCGCCGATTACGACAACGACGGCTGGCCGGACTTACTCGTCACCGGGTACGGTCGATTGGCGTTGTTCCACAATGTGCCGGCGGACGCAGGAAGGCGATTCGTCGATGTCACACAGCAAGCGGGCTTAACCGACTCGCTGTGGAGTACCAGCGCCGGCTGGGGTGACCTCGATGGGGACGGCTTCCCCGACCTGTATGTTTGCCATTACGTCAACTGGTCATGGGAGAACAACCCACCTTGCAAGGACTATCGGGACCAGACAGTGCCGGATGTCTGTGCTCCGAAGCGATTCGACGGCCTTCCCGATTCGCTGTACCGCAACAACGGGAACGGGACGTTTACCGACGTGGGGGCGAGTGCAGGGCTACAGGTGCCTCGCGCCGCGGAGGATTACGCGAAGTTGACGCACCTCAGCGAGGCCGGCCGCCGACGGCTCCAACGGTCCGTCGAAGAGAAGGACTTCGGGAAAGGGTTAGGCGTCCTGATTGCGGACCTCGACGGGAACGGCCAACCCGACATCTACGTCGGCAATGATACGTCGGGGAATTTCCTGTACCTCAACCGGGGTGGACGGTTTGAACAGGTCGCGTGGGAACGTGGGACCGCGTTCGATGCCAACGGGCGACCAACCGGGAGCATGGGAATCGATGCGACAGACTATAATCGCAGTGGCTTACTTTCCCTGTTTGTTTCAAACTACGAAAACGAGTCCCATGCTTTGTACCGCAATCGGGATCACGGCCAATTTGTCCATTCGAGCATCGGCACGGGAATCACAGCGATTGGGTTGAACTACGTGGGCTTCGGTGCGGGGTTCCTCGACTTCGATCTTGATGGGAACGAGGATCTCTTCATCAGCAACGGTCACGTGGTCCATTTCCCGCCGCCCCCCGCTGATGTGAAGCAAATCCCGACGTTGTTACGTAACACGTATCAACCAGGCCAGAAGCCACACGAGGTTCGCTTTGAAAATGTCACCGCGCGAGGTGGGCCGTACTTTCACAAAAAACAAATGGGTCGCGGAGCCGCGTTCGGCGACCTCGATAACCGTGGCCGGATCGATATCGTTTCCAATCCAACGAATGAGACGGCTACCGTTCTCAAGAACCGACATGAGACGAAACATCAGTGGGTCGGTATTCAACTGATTGGAACGCCGAACCGCGATGCTGTCGGGGCAAGGTTGGAGTTGCAACTTGCCGATGGCCAGAAACTCGTGCGTGCCATCAAAGGCGGAGGGAGTTATCTTTCGTCCAGCGATCGCCGTGTCCTGTTCGGCCTGGGAGAACGCGACAAAATCGGGCGATTGACGGTTCAATGGCCTTCGGGCAAATCACAAAGTTGGGACGGGTTGGCCATTGATCGTTATTGGAAGCTCACGGAAGGGGACGAGAAAGCTCAGCCCAGCGTCCGAACGGGCCAAGTGGAATAACCCAGTAGGAATCATGCTCGAACTTGGACCGTCTTGCAGTGCGGTGATAAGCTGCTGCCACCGGAATCTCCGGATGCTCGCAGGCGAAGCCTTCCTTGGGGGTGACCGACCGCCTAGGATTTGGGTACACTTTCACGGGGCGCAGGCTCCTTCCGTGGAGCGATTGCTTTGACACACCCTCGATACCAGGGAAAGCCTGCGTTCTCTAGCTCAATTGGAAAGTACTGAGTCTGAATTTCCGACCCCTGACCCCGATGAATGCCATGAACACCACACTAGTTTTCAAAGACACCGAATCGCGGATGGAGAAGGCGCTCGATGTCCTCCGCAACGCCCTGAAGGGCCTTCGCACCGGCCGCGCCAGCCCACAAATGCTGGACGCCATCCGGGTCGATTACTACGGCTCCCCCACGCCGATGAGCCAGATTGCGAACATCTCGTGCCCCGACCCGTCGTCGATCATGATTAAGCCGTTCAGTGCCGACGACCTGAAGGAAATCGAACGCGCGATCCGGGGCAGCGACCTCGGCTTGGCGCCGAACAACGACGGCAAAGTGATCCGCCTGAACATCCCGCCAATGAGCGGAGACCAACGCAAGAAGATCGTCGCCGTGATTAAGAAAAACGCCGAAGACCAAAAGGTCTCCTGCCGCAACATCCGCCGCGACGCCAACAAGCTCATCGAAACCGCCGAGAAAGACAAAGCCATCACCGAAGACGACCGCGATACGGCGAAGACCAAGATTCAGGAACTGCTCAAAAACTATGAAGCGTACATCGACAGCGTGGCGGACAAGAAGTCGAAAGAAGTGATGGAGAATTGATGGGTGGGTGTTGTTGACAGAAAGCCCATGAACGATCGTTCATGGGCTTTCTTTGTTCATGGGCTTTTCTTCTGCGCTCATCGTGCAAACTCATCGCGCAAGAACTTCTGCGTCTCATCCCACAGGTCGGCGGCTTTCTCGAAGTCCACGGCCATTGCCTTCACTTGCAGCGGCGTTTTCAGGCTCGGGTGCGGACTCGTCATCAGTGCCGGGTGAACGGGGAACTGGTAACCGCCGCCCTTCGCCAAAGTTTGTTCGGTCTCGGGCAGCAAGAGCACATCAATCAGCTTCCTCGCGCCGTTCGGGTTGGGGCAGTTCGCCACGATCGCAAGCGTGTTGGGGAGGTACAGCGTGCCGAGGCGACTGTGCTTGGGGTGGCCGGTTTCGTCGGGGTGGATGATCGCCACCGGCTTGCCCGCTAGCAGTTCAACAATGGCATCGTCACTGTCGGTCATGCCGACGGCGAATCGGCCTTCGGACACGCCGGTTGCGGCTTGCTTGTTGCCGGCGACGATGAGCACATCGTTCGCTTTCAGCCCGCGATAAAACGCCTTGGCCGCATCGGTTCCCAGCACTTCAAACAGGCAGGCCGCTTGGGTCGCGGTCGTGCCGAATTGGGGCTTCGCCATTGCCACTTTGCCCTTCCACTGCGGGTCGGTCAGGTCGAGGATGCTCTTCGGCCAACACTCCTTCGGAACGAGTTGCGTATTCACAATTAGCACCCGGCAGCGCTGGGCGAAGGCTTGCCACGTGCCGTCGTTTGCCCGCGACCACGCGGGGAAAGTCCGCGCATTGGGCGAACGATACGGTTGATACAGCCCCTGCCGTGCTAAGCGAATGGTGCCGAGAATCTCGTTGTTCCAGTGGACATCGCAGCGCGGCCGTTGGGCTTCTTGTTGCAACTCGACGACGAGGCTGACGGACTTATTCGCCTCCGTGTCGTACTTGAAGACGAGCGGAAAGTTCATCTTCGACTTGATGTCCGGTAAGCTCGGCTCGACGTATTCTTCGTCCTGGGCGGAGTAGACCACAACGCGGTTGTTGGCCCGTTCGCAGCCGGCGCTGGCCATCATTAGCAGCAGGATGAAAAGCAATTTCCGCATCGTTACACCTGGAACATGTCTCGGACGTTGTCTCTTAAAAGACGCTTGCCGAGGGCGACGGCGTCAATTTCGTTCAGCCGTCCGGGGCGGACGAATTCTTCCGCCAGCACTTCCGCCAAGATGCGGCGGTACATCGTGTACTTCGGCAGCACGAATTCGAGCTTGTACGCATCGGAATAGTACCCGATTTGCTTCGTCTTCGGCACCGCTTGAAGCCGCTCGCGGAGGTCGCTTTTGATGTAGGCGGGGATGTTCGAGTACCACCAGTGACCGTTGGTCGTCACGTTCGGGAAGATCCACGAGTACGCCACGAGTTCTTGGTTCTGCCCGCTCGTCAGCACCGAAATCGGGAACGTGACCTCGGGGAAGCGGTTGAACAGTTCACGGTATTGAATCAGGCTGCACCGCCGGTCGAACAGGTCTTGTCCCTGATAAACGCCCTTCTCGTAGACCTTCCGGTTCACGCCGATCATCAAGTCAAACGGTAACGCAAACTCGCGGCAATGTTCGGCGAGCATCTGGAACACGCCGTGGCTAACGGTCATCTGGGCCGACGAGTCGAGTTGCGGTGTGCCACTCAACACGGTCTTCGCCAACCGCACCGCTTCAAACATTCCGCGTGCCATCGGGGCATCTTCTTGCACGGCTTTCAACGCCCGATCGAGGTCGGCTTCACTCACGACTGCGGGCGTGAAATCAGGGGGTAACGAAATCGCGCAGGCTTTTGCGCCCTTCGCTTTGAAGTGAGCGAACAGCTTCCACATCGCCTTCCGCAAGGTCTGGGAATCGCCCACGTCAATCCCGGTGGCGCGCGCCAGCCGCTGGCGGGTGTCGGGCTTGTCGAGCTGAAAGACAAGCGTGTCGGTTCGCAAGCACGGGACGTATTTGTTGGTGTCGAACCCCTCAAGCGAATCGTCGAACTCGTTGGTCAGGAAGATTTTTTCGAGCTTCGACTTGGCGAAGACTTGCGCTTCCCAATCGGGTTGGGCGAAGGTGCGTTCGGCGGCGTCGAACAGCGGCCCGGCGTCCTCCGACGTGATGGCGTCGCCCGAAAAGCCCAGGAAGGTTTTCGCGATGTCCAAGAACCACCCGTACTGGGCGGTGTTGTCGAACTTCGCCATGAACTTGACGATCTCGCGGACCCGTTCGCGCGGCGACACGTCCTTGGACAGCACCGCCTGGTTCATGCCGGCGGAATGGGCTAGCTCCGTGTAATAGTGGTAACCCAGGATGTCTTCGAGCGACTTCGAGACCGGGGCAAGCGGGTCAATGTGGCTGTGCGGATCAATGATTGGGATTTCGTTCAACGCGGAGGTCAGATCGCGGGTGAGGTTGTCGTTGGTCATCGAAGAAGCCCTCGGCAAGAAGTGGTCATTTCCGCTGAACGTCTTACAAGTGGCAGCAACAATTGCAACACCGGGACGGGTTCAGATGTCCCCAAGTTCCCCACTCATTCGGTCTTGAAGCATATCCAGTCGTCCGCAACTTCCAATCAGTTTGGCACGCGGGCTGCTTAACTCATCCTGTCACAACGAGGCAACGAGTATCCCGGCTGAATCGAATCCCCCCGATGCTGCCAACCCCCGATACCGTACCCTCCTGTGACTAGCCGTCACGAGTAGGGAAGGAGAGTTCCCCCCTCTTTCCCGGACCCGTTCTGGTAGGCTTGGGTGACGATCAAGACAAGCTGGTCCACGAGCTAAACGCCCACCACTTAATCCAATCCCTCGAAGCCAGCATCGGCTGATCTGACGCCATCCGAACCGAGCCACGACCGTCAGGGTGTGGCCCAACCCCGGTCCCCTCGCACGCGGGGTGGGAGTCAGATTCTTCCCTCCCCCCGCGTGCGGGGGGACCGAGGGGGG
>JANLRE010000608.1:0-24824 GCA_031368205.1 Fimbriiglobus sp.
AGACGGCTGACAAATATGAGTATGACCCCCGGTTCAGGCGGTGCCTCAAACGCTCAAAATCCTAGGCTCGCCGCATGATTCTTTACCGTATGGTCTCTAAAGGTTTCCAACTGTTCTTAAGTGCAAGCTCAGCAACTTGCCTGAACACACTTACATTGGCACCTGAAAAACCTGCGAGAAGTGTTATTAGCTGTTCAATGGAGGTGAGACTTTCCCACATGCCAACAATGGCATCGGCAGCCAATTCTGACACGTCGCAATATGGTTTCTCTCGCATCAATTCGATCATGTCATTCACGCATTTTGCAAACAAACCCCGCTGCGCGAGGGCTTCTGCCAGTTTAACACGTGCGAAAGGTGCCAACCTACCCGCCATGCGAACTGCATCCGCTAAGTGTGACTCCTTCTTGAAGTGGGTGTTGCACACAAGACGCCATAAAGTAATGATATGCCGATGTATTCTTGAGAATCCCATCAAGTTCCTCGTATCCTGCCTGCCATTCTGCATTCTTTCTGGTCGCTTGAATACGGTAGATTTTGATCATGCAGAGACGTTCTTGGTTTTCTGCTACGTTAGCTTCCGCTTCAAGCCGATCAAACAATTGGGTGGCTCGTTCACGATCCCCTTTTGCCATGAGGTCCATTGCATCAGTTATTGACTGCCCACCAACGGATTCTTTGGCATCGCTATCGAGGCTTCCTTTAAGATAGTCTTCTACCACCTTGTTAAATTGCTGAAAACGAGAACCGAATCGTTCTTTGACTTGGCACCCTGCCAAAGGTGCCAAATCTTGAACCAGCCGGTGCATGTCGTCTTTCGCCTGCCCGTTCAATGCTTGGTAGTCTGCGATCGTGTTTGGTAGATCACGAGGCTGAGTACCAATCAACAGAGGTACATAGACGAGGTTTTGTCCCCATGCGGCCCCTGCTTCAAAGAATATCCACTCTCGTTCCTTAGAAGAATTTGTGATGATCGCTACAAATGCATGTGCCTTTCGTGCTGCGTCTGTGATCTGTTGTCGAAAACCGGCATTTGATGGGCGAATACCCCCGTTACCAGCCACGAATACCTTTGGTTGTGGATCAATAGAAGACTCGATAAGCCTTTGCAATGCGCTAGCAAGTAGGGCGTCCGTGTTAGTGCGGTATGAAATAAATACTCGCAGCGGTTCATGTTCTGGCGTGAACGAGTCACTACTTGTCACTACTTCGTCTGGCATCAGTAGATCCCTTTTCGATAGGAAGCCGTCTTGGGAGATGAGCGGAAAACCATGTCCATGCGACTTTCTGAGGTTCAGCACTTTATCAAGCGAAATTGACTCAGCTTAATCTGGTAAACATTATAACCAGCAGGACGCGTTTCAGACAATCCAGTTGCAATTTCCAATCAGTTGACTCATGTCCCGCTCCCTATTTCCGACATAGCGTGTGCAGCACGGCCATGCGCACGGCGAGGCCGTTGGTGACTTGGTCGAGGATCACGGAGTGGGGGCCGTCGGCGACATCGGGGGTGAGTTCGACGCCACGATTAATGGGGCCGGGGGCGAGGATCAACATGCCGGGTTTGGCGAGCTTCATCCGCTCGCCGTTCATGCCGAAGAGGTGGGCGTATTCTCGCACCGAAGGGAACAACCCTGTGCGCTGCCGCTCGAACTGCACGCGAAGCAGGTTAATCACGTCGCAGCGCGGCAGGATGTCATTCAGGTTGTGGGCGATCTCGACGCCGAGCGTGGCAATTTCCTTCGGCACCAACGTGGTCGGACCGCAGACGATCACCTTCGCACCGAGTTTGACCAACCCGTGAATGTTACTTCGCGCCACCCGACTGTGAGCGATGTCCCCGACGAGCGCCACGGTCAGCCCGCTGACAGTACCTCGCGCTTGGCGGATCGTGAAGATGTCCAACAGCCCTTGCGTCGGGTGTTCGTGGGCGCCGTCGCCGGCGTTGATGACCGGGATGCCCTTCGCCAGGTGTTGCGTCAGCAATTTCGGCGCCCCCGCACTGGAGTGTCGCACGACCACCGCGTCAATGCCCATCGCTTCAATGTTTTTCGCGGTGTCGATGAACGACTCCCCCTTGGCGGTGCTAGACCCGCCGGGGGAAAAGTCGAGCGTCTCCGCACCCAGTCGGCGGGCGGCCAAACTGAAGCTGATCTTGGTCCGGGTCGAGTTCTCGTAAAACAGGTTCGCCACCACGACCCCGGTCAGCTCCGTCCGCTTCGGCTTGGTGCGCCCGACCCCGTCGAACTCCACGGCGAGGTCCAATAGCCCGACGATGTCGTCACGGGACAGGTCTTCGAGTGCCAGCAAGTGATTCATAACAATTCCCAAGGCGTGTCCCGAACTTTACCGGACACGCTTGCCGGTGGCCAGTCTGGTATGACGAATGGTGCCCGGTACGGTTGATAGAATGGCGCGAACAGTCAGACTCGCTCGCTTCAGTTGAGCGCTCACTCGTGGGAGTTGTACGTGCGAGAACAGCCGAAATGCCTCACGTTCGCGTGGTGGAACCTGCACAATTTCGCGCACTACGATGCGTCTCACGACGACAGACTGAGGTGGCCTAAGAGCATTCCAGATTATGAAGCGAAACGTGATCGAGTTCTTGCTGCCTTTGGGGAGATGTTTGGTCAGGACTACCCAGATTTACTCGCAGTATGCGAGATCACACGTGAGGCGGCACAGGATCTCACACAAAGACTTCCATCTGGTTTTGGTCTCACGATTTCGCCAACCTATCGGTACGACGACAAGTTTCAGGTTGCGATCATTTTCAGATCGGGTGTTGGGCTTTCGGTCGAGCCGACGTTGTTGCCTGCCGATGAGGAAGACTTGAACGACGGCACCCGCCCAATGATCCCGGTGAACCTCACAATACCGGGCCATATAATCCGCTTCGTGGCGTGTCACTGGATAGCTTTTGAGGAGAGCCGTGTTGCGCGCGAACGGTTGGCAGACGTTGTCAAGCGAGATGCTTACGATTTTCTGTACCCAACGGCAGTGCCCAAGGCGGGTTTGAGACGCCACACCGTCATACTCGGGGATCTGAATACAGAACCGATGTCCCCGATTTTTGAGGAACGGCTTATTGGTTGTCGAGATCGGGAGTCGTCTCGTAGCCGAGGGATGCGAGACGACGAGGTGCGGCGTATTCGGTTGTACAATGCCGCATGGCGTTACTTGGGCGAGCAAACCGCGCATGGTGCACCAAAGGTACAAACCCCAGGCATTGCCGGTACGTACTACCAGGATCGTCAGTGGCGAACGTTCGACCATGTACTGGTTTCGAGCAGTTTACTCAGTGAGAAACCACCGTACTTCGATGAGGCGCAGACCGGAATCGTAGCCACACCAATTATGGTCGATGAGGATGGGCTTCCTCGGCCTTTTGAACCTGGCAAGCCGCGTGGTGTTTCGGACCACCTACCCATTGTCGGACGGATCGTACTTTCGGAGGCTACCAAATGAATACCCAAACAGCAGATTACACTAATCTTCTTCAAGAGGCTGTCAAGCAATCCAAAGCCAACGCGCCGCGTGCAGTTGACGATATTTTTCATTGTTTTGCTAAAGCAGCAGAAGCCGTTGCTAGCGTTACTAACGCACTTGCCGTTCTTGAACTTGTTCCGATCGACGAGAGCGAAAGCCCGAACATTTATCAACTCCAACTCCGCAAAGTGGGGAGTGAGTCACCACCGTCTGATCTCGGCGTCTATAAAGTATCGAAGGGTGGATACCCAGTTCTGCGGTGGTACTCACGAAGCAGACAAGAGTCTCGAATGAATTTATTTGGTGCGAGAAACGAACAGACAACAAGTTCGACGACGACAACAAGCACAACGACTCGGTTGGATTTATCTGATGCGGGTGACGAGCAATTCCCTAGCATCGCCGAATTGGAAGGACACTTCAAATGGCTCGTTTCTGACCCGAGGTCGCGGCTTGTGATTCTCGTGACCTTCTTCCAGCAATAGATTTGTCGGATTACCTTCACTCGAAACGAGTTGCCCATGTCCGCATCGCATTCGACTGTGCCGCACACGCGGATTTTGTTAGGGCTGATTCTCGGTGCGGTGGTGGGATCGGGGGTGAATTACCTGACGGCGGAGAGTCCGGGCACGCGGGAGGGGGTCGAATGGGTCGTGCGGAACCTTACGAAGCCGGTGGGGGATATCTTCTTGAACTTGCTGTTCCTCGCCATCATCCCGCTCGTGTTCGCGTCGCTTGTGGTGGGTGTTACGCGGCTCGGCGGGGGCGGGAACGTGGGGCGGATTGGGGCGAAGACGTTCGGCTACTTCATGATTACTACGTCGTTTGCGGCGATCATCGGACTGACGGCGGTGAACCTGATTCAACCGGGCAAGCAACTGCCGCCGGAACAGCGTGAAGAGTTGATGAACTACTACGCCAAGGAGGCGGGCGAAAAGCTGGAAAAGCAGGCGGATTTCGGCGTGCAGACGTTCGTGAACGTCGTGGCCCGGAACCCGCTCAAGGCGTTCGTGGAAAAGGACATGCTCGCGGTCATTTTCACCGCGATTCTGGTCGGCATCGGCCTCACGCAGATTGATCCGCCGAAAGCGAAACTCGTCACCGATCTCATGGAAGCGATCAACCAGATCACGGACTTCATCATCCGCTTGGCCATGATGATGGCACCCGTCGCGGTGTTTGCGCTAATTTTCTCCACCACGGCGCTGTTCGGCTACAAGCTGCTCGTGGCACTCGGGGCCTACGTGATGACCGTGTTGTTGGGGTTGGCGATTCACCAATGCGTGGTGTTGCCGCTGCTGGTGAAGTCCCTGGGCGGGATGTCGCCGATCGAGTTTTTCCGCAAAATCCGGGTCACGATGATTACCGCGTTCTCGACGAGCAGTTCGAGCGCCACGTTGCCGACCGCAATGAAGTGTGCGGAGGAAGAACTCGGCGTGCCGGAGTCGGTGTCGAAGTTCGTCCTGCCGCTCAGTGCGTCCATGAACCACAACGGCACCGCGTTGTTCGAAGGCGTGACCGTGATGTTCCTCGCCCAAGCGTTCGGCGTCGATCTTACCCTCCAGCAGCAACTCATCGTGCTGGTTCTGTGCGTACTAACCGCAACCGGCATGGCGGGCGTCCCCGGTGGTTCGCTGCCGCTCATCGGCATGGTCCTCGTCGTGGTCGGCGTCCCCGCCGGCGCGATTGCCATCATCCTCGGCGTCGATCGCTTCCTCGACATGTGCCGCACCACTGTCAACGTCACCGCCGACATGACGACCGTAGTGTTCGTCGCCAGGACCGAACGGGGGCGGGTGACGAAAGACGAAAAAGTGGCTGTGGATATTCTCAACGTGTAGTGTGGCGTATCCATCGTTTTGTCTACCTGCGTCAAGTTCATTTACTTTTGCGATTTCAGGACGCGGGTCATGAAGAAGTACTTTCCGTTGACGATCAGGCTAACGACAGTAACTTCGACGCATGAAATAATACTCTCAAAGGTTGAGTTCGATTTGTTGACTGTAATTGATCCAGTATCATTTCTATTGAGAAGCGCATTACGATCACCAAGAAGCAAGCCTGTGATTGCGGCATCACTTGAAGATGTGCAAGTGGAGCTGTCGAAATTGAATCATAAGTTCAGTGACGAACTGTTTTTTTACAAGTACCAATACTACACTGACGCATCAATATGGGGTAATGCCGGCCCCAGCACTGGACAAATTAGTGGTTTTCAACTCCATAATGAACCTGACTGCACATTCGCACTCGAATCTGGCGTAGGAGTCTGCAATTTGAGGCGGATGAAGTTGGACACGTTCATTGCGAAAGGGCCAATTGAAGACCTGATCGACATCCGAGATAAAGAGATTATTGAAACGGTATCGACGGGAATCATACGGATCGAGAAGAAGCCGATCGCAAAGCACTTTCGGGATAAGATCCAACAACTCGTAGAGTGGACAAACACAACACACGGTCAGATAAGTGTAGGGACGATTTAATTATTTCGTTTATTCGTGCAATAATTAGCATTATTTACTTTTTGTCAACCCAAACGGGTCGGGTCTGGCAAATTTTTCTGGCGGGTGTGTGGTGTAGGGTTCCGTTGGTCATGGACTATCCAGACAGCAGGGAATTATCCGAGCCACGACGGTAACGGAGTGGCCCAACTCGCCACGCACGAAACGTCGTGTTGCCACCGGTGCGGTGTAAACGGGTGGGTCGTTGGTTGGGATGCCATCCTGGAAGCGTAGCGAGAGTGGCTGTTTGGGCCACTCCCTAACGGTCGTGGCTCGGTTGATCGCAATTTCGGGCCTTGTTGCAAAGCCTTTTCAACCTCGAACCACTGACGCCCGAAAAATTTGCCAGACCCAACGATTCCGTTGTGGCAAATTTGGAAGTATGATAAGTTCTTTCTAGTACACGTTGGGTACGTTGGCCGGGATCTCACGGCCGCTTTTGCTTGGGTTTGAATATGCCACGGGCTGCTTCCTACGACGAAGATGACGAGCCGATCGAGGGGTATCGCTTGCTCGATTTCCTCGGGAAGGGGCAATTCGGTGAAGTGTGGAAGGCGGTCATCACGGCGTCGGGCAAGGAAGTTGCGCTCAAGTTCATCGACCTCTCGTACAGCCCGGCGGCGCTGAAAGAACTGCGGGCGCTCAAGCTGACGATCAATTTGCGGCACTCCCACCTCATTCCGCTGAACAACGCCTGGCTAAAGGACTTCAAGGGCAAACTCGTCAAGCTGCATGAGGTCGATATGACCCGGCAGAAGGGCAAGTTGAAGGAACTCATCATCGAGATGGGCTTGGGCGAAAAGAGTCTGGCCGCCCGGTTGAAGGAGGTCAACCCGGACGGCACCGACCCGGAGGACATGCAGGGGATTCCCACGGAGGAACTCCTCGAGTACATGATCGGGGCGGCGAAGGGAATCGACTTCTTGAACCAGCCCGACCACAGACTCGGGTCGGGCGACGGGCCGATCATTCACTGCGACATCAAGCCCGACAACATGATGATTGTGTCGGGTGAGGTTCAAATTGCGGACTGTGGCGTCGCCGTGGCGTTGACGGAAAACGTCCGCATCACGAAGGCGGCGTTTTCGGCGGCCTACGGGGCGCCCGAATCCATTGCGAACAAGCCGGTTCCGGGGACCGATCAATATTCACTTGCCATCAGTTATTACGAACTTCGCACGGGCCGGTTGCCGTTCCCGGAACAGTACGTCATCTACGAAATCCTGGCGGCCCATGCGCAGGGACGACTCAATTTTTCGTCGCCATTGATTTCGGAGTACGAACGAACGGTTCTGAAATGGGCCACCTCGCTCCAACCGAAGAGCCGCTACCCGACCTGCTCGCAGATGGTGAAGCAGTTGGATCAGGCGCTCAACGGGATGGCGCCGCTGCCGCCGACCAAGATTCAACAAGCGACCAAGATTCAGCCTGCGGTCGTGATCGCCAATCCGCCGTCTCGACGGTTGCCCGCGCTCTCCCACCCTGTCCTGGCGCCAATTCAAGCGCCGTCCGTTCACCCGCCGCTTGGCAAAACGGACGAACCCGTGGGAACCATTGTCATCGGGGGGACCGGCCCCGAGTTGGTCTTAAGTGCCCCGGAGTTGTCCAACCCCAGCAGCGCGGTGATTGAAGCGTTAGAACGAAACTTCCCGTTAGACGACGCGGTCATCAACTTGCAACCAGTCGAGGTGAAGCCGGCGGAGTCACTGTTCAAACAGCGGCCCGTTCCCGAGTTAGGCAGCGGGCACGACCTGCCCAAGGATCCGAACGATCCGCTTGGCGACTCGCACACCGGCGTCAGTCTCGACCGGGAATTACTCGGGCTGACAATGACCCCGAATCCACCATCGTTCCCGCTCGCTCCTGCCCCGGAGACCGTGAAGCCCGTCGAGACGAGGAAGAGCAATCCGCAACCTCGCCGATCCAACCCGCGCGAAACGCCACTTCCCCCACCGCCGGAACCGCAAAAAGACCCGAGTTGGCTCATCAATGCCAAACAGGAAGAAGTCAAAAGTCGATCGACGCCAAACGTAGCCTGGAACCGGCAGGTTCCCGCAGCCACGCCGAACAACAAACCACTTGTCGGGATTATCGCGGGCATCCTGGTCGCCGTGCTACTCGGCGGTGGCGGGTTGCTTGTAACATCTCAAATGGGCATTTGGCGATGGACTGCGAACACCACTGAACCGACAGTTCTGAACAGCAATGGCAAAGGGATAACTCCACTCACTGTCAAACAGGACACGATCAATGGCGGCACGGCCAACGGTGGCACGGCCAAAGACGATCTTCTAAATCCGCAACGAAACCCAGTTGACGATGCGAAAAAGCGATTTGAACAGGCGTTGAACGCGGTTACTAAAACTTCGACGGCGACGATCGGTTCGGACATCAAGGAAGCCGTCGCCGCTTGCAGTACCGACGGCGAACAACAACAGCTTTTCCAAAAGGTAGTCGTTCGTGGCGAACAAGGCAACGATCGTGACCTTCAACACGCGATTGCCAAGTCGATCGCCACCCCGGAGCGGTTGAAGCTTCTCGATCCCGACTCGAAACGGAAAGTGTTCACGTGGTACTTTCACGCCACGACCGAAGCACCTGCGGAGGAAGTCCGCAATGCGTTTGTGACACCGAAAGCGGTGAACACGCCTATCAACAAAGAGATTGCGACCGAAGCCGTTACGAAGCTGCGTGTCACGATTCAGAAAGCGAACGAACTGTTCGGCGCCGAAACGCCGCCGCCGGATGACGACTCCAACACGGTGAATCGGTTAGCCACCGCAACCGAAGTGTGGCAGAACGTGGTTGATTCACCCACGGACGCGAACCTGTTGCAGAAACTCCACGACACGGTGATGGCCGAGAAACCCCCTCCGGCTGTTGCGGCGCTGGCGTTCGAGTACCTACGACTCAGCAAGCAGCCGATCCGCGACTTGAAAGGTGTTCGTGACCGGGCGAAGACGTGGAATGAAAATATCGCGGCGCGATCTGACCAAGAGATGATCGACAAGCAGTATCAAATCGCACTCGGGAAATACGTCCGGAACGCGCTGGCCGCCAACGACCTGAACTGGGGCGCGATCATCAAGGACTGCGACACGGACCACGCGAACGGCTGGGCGAATGCTGCGGCACTCGAAGCAAAATTGTGTACCCCGCCGGTTGACCCCGCTGGCGTTCGCAAGCTGTTGAACGCCGCGAAAGAGAGCAAGTACCAGGAGGCCGGTGAACTGCGTGATTTTGAGAAGTATTTGAACGCCTGCCACATCAACCAAGCGAGCGGGTTGGCCAACCTCTATCAATCGAACCCGACCGAATTACTGACGACAAGCCGTCGAAAAACACGGGCCGCCGAGGTGCTGTTAGCGGCCGCCAAAAAAACGATGCAACAGAAGCTGGACCCGATCGCGGACTTCGCCAAGAACCCTTATGCACCAAGTGGCGACCACGTCAACTGGCTCCTACTCGCCGACAAACTCACCGGCCACAGCCGGCCCGACTACGCCATGCACTGCTATCTTGCGAAAGAGAATCGTGAGCTACTCGACCGTGTTCAAAACGACACAAAGTTAGCCGACGACGACCTGAACGCGGCGCTGGCGTTCTTTGCGCTGAAAGCGAAGCGGTCCGAGACCAATGACCAAAAGCTCATCGCCTACAGCCAAGCCGCACGATGTGCCATTCGGGTGATGGATCGGGAACGAAAAGACATCAAGACGGATGTAGATGAAAAGAGCTTTAATGAGCAATTTGCGGAATTAATTCAGACGCAGTTCACGACACAGGCTACTCAACTTCAAGGGAAACCACTTGACTCAAAAGCTTTAACCGCAATACTTCTATTGCAGTTGGTCGATTACCAATTTGACACCTACGGCTATCTGCCAGATTCCAAGCTAATGAAGCCGGATGAACTTGCGAAGAAACTTCTGGAACTTCACGATAAATTGCCTGATGAGTCCCCCGACAAAGTGGAGGCCCTTGCTTGCCATGCTTACGCTACGCTTTGTCGGTTTACATCGGGCGGCGATTTGGCTGAAACGCCCCCTGCAAATGGGTCATCAAAAGAACGTGCGGAACCTGATAAAGTATGGCAGCGGATGATCCAGGATGCCGAAAAAGCGGTAAGGGTTAACCCCAGTCTGTACATTGCTCATCTCACGCTTGCATTGGCTGGTGGTGCCGAGTTTGGACAAGTTAAGAACTATGTAGTGCCAGTCAAACCAAAATCCTTCTACAGTGACAGTCAGCAAGCGATCTTAGTATCAAAACATTTCGAGAATGCCTGCAGACAAATGGGTGGTCACAAAAACCCATACATATGGGCTACACGCAGCAATTACTTCTTTTCGCTTGCTAACACTATTGCGAAATCGGGCGGTGCGCCTCCTGAAGTGAAACGCTACTTAAACGACGCCCTCACAAGTAATAAGAACTCGCACGATTTTCGTAAGGTTAAGCTTTACAAAGATGCTTATCAACGGGGTTTGATCCTCGAAGACTTGGCGTGGTTTTGCCAGAGTGATGCTAAAGCCAAGTATCAAGAAGCCCTCGATTCCCTGAATCAAACGAAATCGCTTCCTCCGTTAGGGGTGTATGTCACCCAACATCGAATTGATATCGGACGTTGTTTGTATCGTGCCGTAGTGTATGGCGATGGCGCTGCTAGACCTGCGAAACTCGATGAAGCCCGAACATCACTTCAAACAGTAGTCGTCGGCGCTAAAGTGCCTAGCGATCAGATTCTCCAAGCAAAATATTGGTTAGCTCGGATTGAGTTATACGACCACAAATATTCCGAGGCCGACAAGTTATTGGCTGACGCCATTAAAGAGCCTGCGGACGATGTGATCTCTCGTGAATTTATCACACTGGCTGTCGCCATGCGGGCAAAACTAGCACTCGATCGTATTCAAAGTGAGGACGATGCAAAACAATGGCGTGGTGTTTTGGCGGACTGCATTACCAAACTCGATGAGATCAAAGTTAAACAAAAAAACTTGGTTTCTTACTCATTCCTCGAAGACTACTTCAGGGGTATGGCGGCTGTTACATCGAACGACCTGATGAAATCGAAGGAGTCTTTACAGTCCGCTCTGATTACGATTCTGAAGTTGCAACAGACTTCAAACCTAAGAATCGAAGAACCCTTCGCCTTAGAGTGTTTGGAAGCAGTTCTCAAGCACGAAACAATCATTCAAGAATCGAAACAGAGTGCCTACGATTCCTTGAAGGACCTCCGCGCAAAATTTAGCTGGTTGCTGGTGAAAAGTGACGCGGAACGGATTGATAAAGCTTTGCTAACGCGGCCCTAAACCGCGCAATCAGAAATCACGATTTACGCATTCTGCACGACTAGAGGGTTTTGCAGCCTGGCCTGTTTGTCATGTTTGTTCGGTTTTGACTCAGTTCACCACGTCCGCAATTCCGATATTCCCTCAAGCAGCGATTGTGTCGCGGTTCTCACTGTCACGGGCTTCTTCAAGAAGTCCACTGATTTTTGTTGTTATCGAAGGGGTTTGGAAAATGCAACGAGCACACCTTCGCAACATGCTCTACTCACTAGCTGTGTTAGTGACTGTGAGTTGGTTTGCGGTTGGACAACAAAAGCCAACATCACCGGCCCCGATTGAATCATCGATTATCATTCCTGTTCAAAGAAGCGTTCAGGATCCAGATTCAATCCAGCAACCATTGACTAATACCCCGGTTGCCCCGTCCGCCCCGGTTACTGCACCACCACCGACCACGGCGCCGGTGGCGCAGGCGTCTGGCTCCACCAGCACGGTGCCGATTAGTGCGCCGGATGGGGCTAGCCAAGTGACGGCACCGGCGGGGGCACAGTCGCCGTCGTCGTCGTTGAACGCGACGGACTTGGGCGGGTTGCTGAGCAAGTCGGATGCGGCGGGTGGCGTGGAAGTGCAGCGGCGGAACGCGATTGTGAACGATCCCCGCATTCGTGGGCTTCGCAACGGGCAGTTTTATTCCGTGGGGGACGGTGCCCCGTACTTCCCAGGTCGGATTGACCTGGATACCCCGATCTCGAAGTTCGACCCGTCCATGATCCGCGACGTGAACATCATTCGTGGGCCGTACACGTCGTTACTCGGCCCGGCGTTTAGCTACCTCGACATTGCCACGCTCAATACTCCGCGATCGAAAAACGGTTGTGGCCCGGAATTTCATGGTATGACGAGTGCGGGCTACCAAACCAACGGTAGCCAGTGGAACGGGTTGCAATCGGTCAGCATGGCGGGGCAAGATTGGGGCTTCCGGGGTAGCTACAACATTCTGCAAGGGAACGACTTTAAGGCGGGTGATGGGACACGAATCCCCGCGAGTTACTTGTCGAACAACTTCAACGTCGCGTTCGGTTACGACATCACGTCGAACCTGTCGGTCGAGTTCAAAGGGCTTCGGTCGGTGCAAAACAACTTGGAGTTCCCAGGGTTGTACTTCGACATTGATCGTTCGGACAGCGAAGCCTACAGCGTGCGGTTGGTGGCCACGGACTTCGGGCCGTTCAACCGGCTGACCACGGACGTGTGGTACAACGGAACGGCGTCATCGGGTAGCACGAAAGCCGGCGCGAAGCAGACGTTCGTGAACAACCTCATCAAGTTCTCGTTCGCAGAACCGAATGCCACGCAAGACCCGATCACGGGGCTAATCCGAGATACGCAGAACTACCAGTTCCGGGATAACTCGACGACGCGATTTGCGGAGCGTTCGATTGGCTACCGATTCGCGGGGCAACTCGGTAACAACAAAGACCAAATGACGTTCACGCTCGGGACCGACTTGAACGCCTTCGGGCAAGGGCTGCAAGAAAACATTCAGTTCACGCAACTCAGTGGGCCACCGACCCTCGTTCGCCCCGGACCGGGTTCGACGAACGCCGCCGGGCAAACGGTGTTGACGCAATCGCAAAGCATCCCGAACTCGAACAGCATCAATCCCGGTTTGTTCGTGGAAGCCATGTTGCCGGTCACGGACGTTCTGAAGCTGAAAAGCGGTGGCCGCATCGACTACGTTCGCACCAGCAGCAACTCCCGCTTGATTACCGGAAACATTGATCTGTTCGGGCAACCTCAAAGCCCTCAGAACACGACCAACCGCTTCGCCGTTGATCCGATTATCTATTCGATTGATCCGAGGCAGACCTCGCTGGACCGAGAATTCACCCTGTTGTCGGGGTTCTTGACTGCTGAGTATAAGCTCACGAAAGAGACGACGCTGTTCCTCGGCTACGGTTACGCCGAACGGGCACCGACGCTCACGGAACTGTACACCGCCGGGCCGTTGTTGGGTGTCTTGCAACAAGGCTTAGCCCGGACGATTGGCGATCCCAACTTGTCGAAAGAACGCCTGAACCAGTTCGATGTGGGTTTGCGGTATAACTCGGAGTACCTGAACGCGGGGATCACCGGGTATTACGCGCTCATCAACGACTACATCACCTTTGATGCGAACCGGATTTCACCGCTGGGGTTGTCGCAGATCGTCTACACCAACACCGATCTGGCCACACTGGCCGGGACGGAAATGTACTTGCAGACCAACGTGACGAAATGGCTGTCGCCGTTTGCGACGCTCAGTTATGTGCAGGGCGTGGACCAAACCCACGTTGATAACCGAAGAAATGCCGTGCAACCGGACGGCATTCGGCTCAACAGCAGTCGGCGTGAAGACCCGGCGACACGGTCCACCGCCACCCAAACCGAAGCGTTGCAACAAATCCCGCCGATGGAAACCCGTCTCGGGTTCCGTCTCCACGGTACCGACATCATCCCCCGCTGGCAGGTCGAACTGTCCGCACGGATCGTCACCGGGCAAAACTCCGTGGCCACCAGCTTGGGCGAAATCAACACCCCCGGCTTCACGACCTTCGACATTCGCGCCTTCTGGCAGCTCCACAAGAACTTGTTGTTAACGGGTGGCGTCGAAAACATCGGCAACAAGCTCTACCGCGAACACCTTGACCCCGTGGCCGCGAACCTTCTGACCGCCCGCACCGGCGTGGCAGTTCCGCAACTCTTCCGCCCCGGAACAAACTACTTCTTCCGCACCGAACTGCGGTACTAAAGCACTTTCAGTTTCACTGTTGCGTCTGGGTTAGCCCGACGCGCGAGCAAGGGGTTCGGTCGGCCCCTCGCTCGCGAGTCGGGCTGACAAAACCGCCAGAATGATAACGAAACCGCTCTAACTGCGGTAGAGTCACCACATGTTCGACAAACTCTCATACTCGTTCCGGTCAATGCTGTCGGTTGTTTGTAGGTCGTGATCGAGGCTTTGTGAGGCCCGACATCAGAGCGTGAAGGGATCAAGTTCCGCCGCTTGTGCGGTGGCCACCCCCTGTCGGGCCTCGTCGCCGAGCCTCCTCGACCACGACCTACAAAACACCACCCTTAACCGGATCCTGTGTCACTTTTCACCACACGTCAAGCGGCATCGTGACGTGCAAGTCTGAATTCTCAAGCAGTAGACGAATACCGCCAAACCCGCGCGCCTGGGACTCCGACAGACTCCGGTTTTTAACGTGGATTCCGCGCGCTACACGGCAAGCAGACAACGATCGGAAGTTATATTCCCGATGCAGTGTTGTGTCGGCCGCCCCACCATACCGCAGCCGCAACTGTGAAGAATCATCACTTGTCCATGAGAGGTCACACCATGTCACTACGCTCATCTTCGGTTTCGTTGCGAGTGGAACACCTTGAAGAGCGGTCCGTCCCGGACGCGACCCCACTCGACCTGACCACCCGCGGGTCAAACGGTTGGGTCAATGACGCTTATTTCGCGCAGTTCGACGCCCAGCCGACGGGGACCGGGGCGATCCAATCTTTCGTCCGCATCCAAGGCGCCGCTGCGAAGGGGCCGACGCAACAGGGGTACAACACCGACGCCCGGCCGTTACAGTTTGACGAGAACAAAAGCCCGAACTTCACCCGCTCGCTCAGAACATCCGAACTCCCGAGCGTGAATATCGGCGGTAGGCAATACCGCGAATTCCTACTCGACATCAACCAGAAGAGTTCGCAACCGCTGCTGTCGCTCGATCAACTCCGCGTCTACGTGGGGAGCGTGGGGAACCTTCAAGGGTACAACACAGCGACGGGTACGCTCGCCGGGTTAAGCCCGGTGTACGATCTGGACGCGAACGGGGACCACTGGGTAAAGCTGAACTACCGGCTCAACCCTGGAAGCGGTGGCGGCGACATGCTATTTTACGTCCCCGATGCGGCGTTTGCCGGCGGCGGGGATTACGTGTACCTGTACAGCAAATTCGGCGAACACTACGCCGGGAACGCCGGCTTCCAGGAGTGGGCACGCGGGACCGGCGGCGCGCCGGTGACTTCCACGGGTAGCATCAGCGGAACCGTGTTCTTCGGCAACGGCGTGAACCTAACCCAGGCGCTCGTCTACCTTGACGCCAACAGCAACGGGACGTTGGACGACGGGGAGGTGTTCATGTGGACCGAGACGGGAGCCTACTCGTTCAACAACTTGGTGGCGGGCGCCTACAACGTCATGATCCAACTGGATACTTCGACCTACAGCTACTCCCCAGGCATTAGCATCTCCGTGCTTCCTGGGGCGCCAACAACGCTCAACTTCACCATCGGCTTGGCCGGCCCCTCGACCTGAGAGCACGCATTTCCGTGGTTGGTAGGTGGTTAACTCACGTTCGAGGTGACGGAACCCGCAAGCAAATACTTCACCAACGGCGGAGGGGGGGGCCACACCCCCTCCGCCGTTGGTAGTTCAACGGACCGCAGCGGCACTTCGCTACTTGCCCGCCGGGGGCGGCGGGGATAATGTGGCAATTGGTGAATCGGTACTTAGGGTGTTTTGAAGAGGGCAAGCCGTGATTGTACCGCTTCGGTCGTTACCGCCCGGACCCGTTTTCTATCCCGAATCGGACGGAAAACCGATGGCCGAGAACACCCGCCAGGCCGAGTGGATTGTCACGATCATGGGCAACCTCGACCTGCAATTTCGGGACGATCCGAACGTGTTCGTGGCGATGGATAACTTCATTTACGCCGTCGAAGGCGACGCGGCGATGTCCCTCGCACCGGATGTGTATGTGGCGTTCGGGCGCCCGAAGGGGCACCGGGGCAGCTACAAGGTTTGGGAAGAGGACGACATCTTTCCGCAAGTGGTGTTTGAGATTTTCTCGCCGAGCAACTCGGCCCAAGAGATGATCGAGAAGCGGGATTTCTGCTTCAGTTGCGGCGCGGAAGAATTCTACGTTTACAACCCGGAGAATAACACGCTCGAAGGGGACATCCTCACCAGTCGCGGCGTGACGCCGATCCAGGATTGGACTCAGTTCGTCAGTCCACGACTTGGCATTCGTTTTGAACAGGTCGGTCCGGACCTGCACATCTACGGGGCCAACGGCCAGCGGTTTCTGAAGTTCATTGAGATCGGCAAACGGGCTGAAGCGGAAGCGAAGCGGGCTGAAAAGGAAGCCCGACGGGCCACCCGCGAAGCGAATCGGGCGGATTCGGAATCGAACCGGGCCAACGGCGCCGAAGAGCAGCTTGCACGAATGCGGGCCAATCTGATCGCGGCTGGGTTGGACCCGGATGCGTATGGGACATGAAACGAGTTGATGATCGGAATGAGATAACGAAAGGACGCGGCTGGTGGGTATTCACCAGCCGCATTGATGTTGAATGTCCACTACCGTCGGCCGGGGTTGGCGGGGGGCTGTTGTTGGCTGTTGCCGCCGACTTTGCCTTGAAGCACGTCTTGGGCGCGGCGTTGGAACTTTTGCATCTGATCGCGGAGCGTGACATCGCCGCGTTGCATGATTTCGAGTTCGTGCTGAATCTCCGCACTCAATCGCTTCAGTTCAGTTTCTTGGCGAGCCATGAGCGCCCGTTCGCGGGCCATTGCGACTTCCATTCCGCGCATCTGCTTTTCGAGGGATTCTTCATCTTCCCGAAGTTGTTGGCGCTCACTGTCCATCTTTTTGCGTTCTTGGGCTAACTTCGCACTGTCCCGTTCGAGTTCGTCGGCCCATTCTTCCAGTTCCGTGCGGTTTTTTGGCACCGTGACGGGTTGCTGGGGTGCCAACGCTCCGCTGGCGATTTGTTCTTCAATCGCGTGCATCTGCGTCGAGAGTTCATCGACCTGCCGTTGGCGTTCCGCGATGGCCGCTTGAAACTCTTGTTCCCGGTTGGCGTATTGCTGTTCGGAGTCGCTGGCTTCCTGAAGCAGGTGCTTCATCTCGTCCAGAAGTTTGCGAAGCTCTTTGTTCTCGTTGCGAAGCCGTTGGGCCATCGCTTGGGGTGTTTCGTCGGTCGTTGGGGCACGGTTGGTGTAGCCCCGGACCCCGGACCCGGTCGCATCCGGGGCCGATCGAACCGGGGGGTTTCGTTGAACGCCAGAACCGGGTACGCCATAGACCGGGTTTGCATCGGGCGCCGGCGTGGTGGACGCGGAGACCCGTTTCGAGATCGACGCTTGGGGCTGGAACGGCTCGCCAGTCGTGGGAGCGGCGGGATAGGAAACCGGGGCTTGCGGTTGACCACCGGGCAGCCGGAGCCGGGAGAGTGCATCCGGCCCAAAGCTAGCCATGCCGTTCGGCGCGGTGCTATCAAGCTCACCAGGAGACAGACCACCGCCGGTCATGGGCGGAGGAGTCGAGGCGAGTAACCGTCGTCGTAATTCCGCCGCCGAAATCGAAGGGGGCGGGTCGGGGGGAATGTTTGGGTTCGCCATAGTGTCTGCGGACCCCTCCTGAAAACGATCCGGGGTACGGATCGAGAGTTCATCCCCAGCAGAGAGTACGCGGGACGGGACCGACTGCCGGGGGCTTAGTGTTCTTGTCGTATCGAAACCAAGCCTAGGTTGCAGGGTGGTCAAGTCAAGCGAAAATCAGGCTCCGGTTGTTCCGAATTCAACTACGGCGCGAGTCGAGCGGGGGGTGGGGGGAATTCGGCAGGCGTTTCGCGCCAACATTAAACTCCAATTGGCGTTAGTCCGGGTAGAGTTGCAGCGATCGGACGGCTGGACCGATCCGGTCAAGCGGGGTTTACGGGTGGCGCCCAGGGGCCACCGACTCGTTTGACTGGTTTCTGGGAGTTTTTCATGGGTGGTCGCGTGCGGCTTCCCTGTAAGATCAACGCAACCTATTCCTGTTTCAGTTCATCCGGAACCCGTACCCGCCCGGAACCCGGAATCCGTTTTTTTGAGGAGCGCCTGAGCAATGACTTTCGTCAAACGGCTCCGGCTGTTGACCGCGTTGTTCGGCATCGCTGCGGCCACCGCAGTTGTCGGCAACGTCGTCTTCGGAGACATCTCCGGCAGACCGCAGCAGGCCACCGCCAATCGCGCCAAACCCGATGACGTTCAAGCAGCCACTGAGATGGCCCGCACCAAATTCACCAACCAGCCGACGCTGACGTACAAACTCGCCACCGGCGAGACCGTCTTCGCGTGGCAAGTGAAACCGGAAATCGCCGCGACCGCCTCCCGGCCGCGCGACATTCTGGTCATGATCGACACGTCCGCCAGCCAAGCCGGCGCGCCGATGGACCGCGCCCGGATGATTCTGGACGCGCTGGCCAAAGACGTGAGCGAGACCGATCGCATCGACGTTTGGACTGTCAACATTGCCAACCCGAGCGCGACCCGGTCCTTGACGAACGGCTTCCAGGCGCCGAAGTCGGAAGCCATCACCGCAGCCGTCACCAAACTGACGAACAGTGAATACTGTGCCGGTGCGGTTGACCTGCCTGCGGGGATCGACGAGGCGATCAAGTCGTTTGAACAACGCGCCGGTCGGCAACAAGTGCTTCTGTTCCTGGGTGACGGCGAAAGTGCGGCGAGCAAAGTCCCGCTAACCGAAACCACTCGCGTCGAGATGGGCAACAAGCTTGCCGACAAAGAAATCGCCTTCATTGCCGTGCCGTTGGGCGTCAAAGTCCACGCCGAAAACCTGCACGGTCTGGCGATGCAAACCGGCGGAACGGTCGTTCGGTTGACGGACGATTTGGTATCCGAGAAGACCAGTTCTTCATTCACCACGAAGTTGAAGGCGGCGTTTGATACGCCAATCCTGCGGACCGAGCGGGCCACGTTCGGGCCGGAAGGGATCGAGATTTACCCGACGCGCTTGCCGCCGTTGCGTGGCGACCGTTCGACGCTCATCGTCGGCAAAGCCAAGACCACGGTTCAAACCGTGTCCGCTCGTATCGAAGGCCGCGTGGCCGGTGTGAAGGTCACGGTCGATCTTTCCGAAAAGCTCGCGTCACCGATCACGGACAACTACTTCCTGAGTGCGATGGTCGATCAGTGGAAGGCCGCTCCGGCGAAGGACGCCCCGGCGATGCTGGCAGCGGACCGGACGTTGGCAATGGCCAGCGAACAGTTCCGCTTGTTCCGCGATGAGTTCACGGTCCAAGGCGTATGGGCGATCTCCGCCGACCGTCTCGACCACGCCGAAAAGTTCTTCCAAGCCGCAACGAATATCGACCCGCTTGCTGTCGAAGCCCAATCGGGCTTGCAAGTGATTGCGAAGATTCGCGGCGGCAGTATGAAGTCGGACACCGTCAAGATTGGTCTCGCTAATGGTGCCACACTGCACCGATTGCAGGAACCCCCTGCCGCTCAACCCAAGACCGATGCAGTCCCCGGTGCCAAACCTGCGGCTGGGGGAACGACCCAAGCCGAGAAGACGTTGATCGACCAAGCCAAGAATTCGCAAGCCGTTCTCGAAGGGGAATACCGCATCGTCGTCGATGAAACGCTTCGCCGTGCTCGGCGGCTGATGACCATTGATCCGGACGCCGCTTACGAAGACTTGAAACGGCAACGGGACAGCGTGTTGAACAACGATCAACTTTCCGAGGCGTACCGCCGGAAGTTGTCGCAAGACCTCGAAACGTCGATGCGCGAAGTCACGTTAAAGGGGTCCGAACTCAAGCGATCCCTCGCCGCACAACGCGAACGCATCGCCCAATCGCGGCAGCGGCTCAACGAGTTTGAGCAAAACCAAACGCAAGAAGAACAGACCCGCGCTCGGATCGACTCGTTCCGGCAACTGATGAACCAAGCCCGGTTCGAGTTGGCCCAACAAGAAGCCCAAGTGATGATCCAAGAGCGGGTCAGCCGCGGGCAGCCGATTCCACCGGAAGCCTTTGCAAGCTACCGGATCGGCCAATCGGCCACGAACTTGCGGGAACTCACCGAACTCAAGCGACTGCGCGAAAACAACTACTTGCTCACGATGATGCAGGTCGAGAAGTCGTTCATCCCGTACCCGGACGAACCGCCCGTTCACTTCCCGCCAGCCGCCGTGTGGCGTGAACTGACGGGGAGCCGTTCGCAAAAGTACAGCAACTCCGAACTGGGTCCAGACGCGGCTCCGAGCTTCCGTCGTCTTCGCTCGGTTCTCGAAGGAGAAGCTGGGAAAAAGGTCCAGGTGAAAGCGATCTCAGGTCTTACCCTGGAAGCGTTACTCGGACAAATTCAGCAAGAATTCGCCGACGAAGGCGTGCGGTTCGTGTTCCGGACTGACTTGTTCGCCGCCGACACGAAGCCGGGTGAAACGAAGATCAAGGCCCAGAACGACCTCAGCGGCCTGCCACTGGGCGCGTTCTTGGACACGATCCTCCGCGACATTCAGATGACGTGGATTGCACGGCCAGAATACATCGAAATCGGGCCGAACGATTCGACCTACTCGCTGCGGTACAACGATAAAGTGAGTCGCGTGTTCGACGTGGCAGAACTGATCGTCGGTATTCCGAACGCCCAATCGACCTCAGCGTTGATTCAGAACCTTCAGTTCTTGGGTCAACAATCCACGATCTTCGGGGCCGCACTCATTCCGTTTGCCGCCGGTGGTGGTGCTGTGGGTGGCTTTGGCGGCGCACTGGGTGCTGGCGGCGGCTTCGGTGCCGTTGGTGGTGGCTTCGGTGGCGGTGGCTTCGGTGGCGGCGGTGGTGGCTTCGGCGGCGGCGGTGGCCTCGGACAAGGTGGTGGTGGTTTAGGCGGCCAACAAGGCGGCATGGGCCAACTGGGTGGTGGTGTGATCGGGGGAGCCTTAGGCGGCCAACAAGGCCAACAAGGTCAACTCGGTCAACTCGGTTCGGCGTTTACGATTCGTGGGAACGACCAAAGCCAGGTTTTGGTTCAACTCATCACGCAAGTCGTCGCGGCGGGCGAGTGGAACCTTCGCGGCATCGGTGGCTTCACACAGGGCCAGCTTGCGAACCAGTTCGACCCGAACTCCCTGGAAGCCTCCAGTGCGGTCGATGCGCGAACGCTCAACTCGATTGGCTACTATCCGCCGGCACGGGCGTTGATTATTCGCGGGAGTCACCGCTATCACAGCAGCCCCTCGTTCAACTTGAAACGGGGCGATGCGAACGCGGCCGCTGGTGGCCCTGGGTTGCCACGCAATGGCCAGTTCGCAGGCAACGACGCGGTCGGCAACAAGCCAAAGTCAGACGACACGAAAGCGGTTGCAATGGCACTGGCCAAGTCCGGCAACAAAGACCCGGAGAAGCTCTGGAACCTCGCGTTCTCGAACGCCATCACGAAGCAAGATGTCGTGATTGACGCCGCCGACATTCTGTTCGAGATGAACGAATTCGGCCACGCGACCGAAGCCCTGAAGGCGAGCCTGCGGAAGGGCCGCGCCAACGGCATCTGGACGCACGAAGCCTTGGCGATCGGACTCCAATCGACGCAGGCGACACCCGCCGAAATCGAACGGGCCTCGCTCTCCGGGATCGACCTCGACCCGACTAGCTCGAAGCTGTTCTTGCAAGCCGCGAAGGCCGAAAGCCAACTCGGCAACAACGAAATTGCTCTCGCGTTCTGTCAACGGGCCGCCGCACTCGAACCCAACTCGCCGACGTCTTACGCGAATGCGTTGGTCTATGCCGAGAAGTTCACCGACGTGAAGTCGGACGTGGTTCAGTGGGCCAGCACGAACTTGCTCAGCCGGGAGTGGGCGAACGATGGCACAAACTACCACGCGGAAGCCAAGAGCCGCGTCGGCAAGATTGCCACGAAGTTCGTAACCAACGGGCGGAATGACGATGCCGCCAAGTTGCGGTCGGTGACCGCCGAAGATACGTCCCGCGATCTCGTGATCGAATTGCTCTATCAAGGGCGAGCCGACCTCGACTTGTCCGTGATTGAGCCGAGCGGTTCACACTGCTCCGCGTCCAACAAACGCACCACGGGTGGCGGGGTGTTGAAGTCGGACATGATGGAGCAACTCGACGACGCCCGCTCCGAGATTTACATGGCGTCGCAGGCGTTCAGCGGAACGTACACCGTCAACGTCCGCAAAATTGTTGGTGACCCAATTGACAACCGTGCCCGTGTCAAGGTGACGAAGAACCAGGGCACGCCGAAGGAATCGGTCGAGGTGTTCAGCTTCGACATGGCGAACCCGAAAGCCGTCACGATTCAACTGGAAAACGGCACCCGGTCTGAGTTGGCGACGGTGCCGAACACGACGACCGAAACGCAACTGGAAACCACCCAAGCCGCTGGTTCGGCGCCGGTGGGAATCTCGGGCGGTTTCGGGGATCGGTTCAACTCGACCAGCAACGTGACCGCCGCACTGCCGCCGGTCAAACCAGTCGAAGAAAGCCGCCTCCGGGGAATTTCCGACGGGATGCCAGGGTTGCGGTTTGAAATGAAGCTGACCGCCGACCGTAAGGATGTCGTGATGTCCGCGAAGCCTGTCTTCACCGGCCCCGCGCACGACATCTCGATGCCGAAGATCAACCTGATCCCAGGCCAGAATCGGTAACACGGTAGTCGTATTTGGGTGTTTGAGAATGTGAGGAAGCGTAAAGCCCACGGTTCATGAACCGTGGGCTTTGTGCGTTGTATCCCTCACTCGTTTGTGACCACGAGAACGACGGCGTTGCGGTAGAAGTCGTACTTCCGCGCCGCAATTCGATACTTCGAGGTGCCAAAGTGTTCTTGCCAGAGGGCTTCCGGGATGAACAAGTACGATGGGTGCGGCATGGCCAGAAAGGTTCTCGCTTGCTCCGGTGTCTGCAGCACTTCGACACGCCGTTCGGCGTAGAAAACAATGCTTTGGCTATCCTGAAAATACTCTAGCGCCGCCAATCGGATGTCGCGTTCGGGTTGTCTGGCTCCGGATGTTAGCACCAGTTCCTTCGCGGCTTTGTAGCGGTCTATGACGACCACCGGCCCTGCCGCGATGATGCCGATTAGCCCGACGGCAGCCAGTGATAACGCCAGTATGTACCCACCTCGCAATTGACGTTGCACGCACCACCTCATGAAAGGTGATGCCAAGATTGGGATGAGGCCGACCATCGCCCACGGTAGCAAATCTGGAATCAACCGCATTCCTTTAATGTCCAATTTCAAAGCCCCGCTCACTACCATGAACCCCACGCCGATACATAACCCCGTGATGGACACCCCCGCAGTCGCCACGATCATCACCCACTTGGGAACCGCGATTTCACCCGCACGCCACTGCATCAGGAATCGTGCCGAGAGTAATGCCAATGCCGGGTAGAGCGGCCCGATGTAGTTGGGGAGTTTGGTCGCAAACAGGGAGAAGGGAATCAGGTACGCACAAAACCAGCAGAGCAGGAACCGATGCGCGCGAACCTGGGAAGAAAGCCCATTGATGATAATCAATGGGCTTTGGTGTGCTCCACGGACACCAAACCACAGTGTCACTCCGATGACACTGGACCACGGCGCGAACAACACCAGCAAGCACATCACGTAATAAATCGGCCACCCGCTGTGGTTTTCTTGGGCCGTCGTGATGCGGTTGACGTTCTCGTTTTGCAGGAACTTGGCCAGCCATTCGCCCTTGGTCTCGGCGGCAACCAACCCCACCCACGGGCCGACGACCAGGAGAAAGATCACGACGCCGAACAGGAGGCGGTGGTCGAACAGTCGGCGCCATTCGCGGTTCCACAGGAAGTACAACACGAACGCCAGCCCTGGTAGTGCCAGTCCGACCGGGCCTTTGCTCAGCACCGCCAGACCGCAGGGAATCGCCGGGATGATGAGCCACGATCGGCCGTTGTTTTCTTGCCCGCACCACACCAGAAAAAACGTGAGCGTGGTGAAGAAAATCAACGGCGCGTCCGGTGTTGCGGCGTGGGACAACATGCAGAACTGCACCGCCGATGCCAGCGCGACCCCGGCGAGCAACCCCGTCAGCGCGTCGAACATTCGCCGCCCGAGTTCATACGTCAGCAGCACCGTGCCGATGCCCAGCAGCACCGACGGCAACCGGGCGGACCACTCCGAGACGCCGAACGCTAGGAACGCGAACCGTTGCAGCCAGTACAGCAACACCGGCTTCGCGGTGCGGAGTTCCCAGTTGAACGTCGGCACCACCCACGTTCCGGCCTCGGACATCTCCCGCGCACACTCGGCGTTCACGCCCTCGTCCATGTCCCACAAACTGTGCGCCCCCAGGTTGGGAACCGTCAGCAGCGCGGCTACGACAATCAACACCCCGTAATGAAACCACCGACTCACCAGCATAACCGCCTCCTGCGAATCCCGAGACCCTTGCATCCCGGTACCAGTTGCCAAACCAGGAACTAGTACCACGAGCAGTTCAACGTGGCTAGTGGGTCTCCCTAAATTCACCGATTTGGGTGTAACCAAAAGCTCTTGAGGGGTCAAAAAAATGTTCCCCGCAGAGTCGCAGAGGACGCAGAGAAATCCATTAGAATTGGTTTGGATGGCTCTGCGACTCTGCGGTGAACCCGCTTTCAGAGGCCCTGAGAATGTAGTTACACTCCACCGATTTGGGGTAGGCGGCACATTTGTTGGTGGAAG
>JANLRE010000628.1:0-4204 GCA_031368205.1 Fimbriiglobus sp.
CGCCGCAGCAAATCGGGGTACAGTTCCTGGGCAATCGGGTGTGAATACCGCGCCAGCAGATCGGCATCGGTTTGCAACGGGTCGGGTAACTCGGCGGCAGCGTGGGTGAACTTGCGAAGCATCTGGATGATGTGCAATTTCGTCCTGGCCGGTTTCAACACATCGGCAGTCTTCTCGTCGAAAATCGTTAGCCCGACCAAGTCGCGGTTGGCGGTGGCGGCCTGGGCGATCGCGGCACCGATCTCGACATGGCGAACGACCGGCGTTTGGCCGGGCATTCCCACCCTGGCGCCGTTTGAGGCGTCCAGGAACAGCACACAGCGGACGGGGACATCGCTTTCAATTTCTTTGACGATGATTTTGTCACGCCGGGCGGACGGCTTCCAGGCGATCATCTTGGGCGGATCACCGGGGCGGTATTCGCGCAAGTCGAGGAGTTCGTCACCACTGCCGGGCCGCCGCAATCGGTGAACGCCCGGAGGGGGCAACGTGTTGAACCGCTTGTGGGTCCGTTGCCGCCCTTCCTCGTCGGTCAGCGGGGGCAAGATGAGGAACGATTCGGGCAGCCGCAGGAAGAGTCGGCGATAAAAGAACCCGGCCAGATCGGCGACCCGGACTGTCACCCCTTCAAACCGCAACACACCCGGTGCGTCCGCTTTCAGGGCGTATTCCAGAACGACGGGTTCACCGGGAAGCAGTGCGAAGTCCCGCTGATTCGCATCGTCTTCGAGTGAAAAATCGGCGGGCAGCCGGTCTGTGATGACAACGAACGGTAACCGCGAAGAACCCGTTGACGTGACCGTTAACCGAACCGTGAACGGCGCGCCGACCCACACCGACGGCACGACCCGACCGCCTTGCATCAGCGTGCGATCGACCCGCAACTGATCGGCGGCGTTCAGAAAGCGATGCTGAAAGAGAACCCACTCGGTGGCGAACCAAACCGACAGTGCCAGCCCCAACAACGGGATCGACACGGACCACCGACCGAACCACAGCACGCCGGTCCAGGTGATGACCGCTACGACGAATAAGAACCACCAGCCACGCAGCGTCATCAAATCGTCTCCAGCACCTTCACCGAGGCGAGAATGTCCCGCACGACCCCAGCCACGTCGCGGCCTTCGATCTCCGCTTCGGGCCGCAAGATGATGCGGTGGCCCAGCACACCGAACGCGATGGCTTGAACGTCTTCGTGCGTGAAGTAATGCCGCCCCTGCAACGCCGCTCGCGCCCGCGCGCACCGCAACAAACAGAGCGAGGCACGCGGGCTGGCCCCGAGCGCCACGTCCGGGTGACGACGGCTCGTTTCGGCCAGTTCGACGATGTACCGGAACAGGCTTTCCCGCCCGAAGATGCTGCCCAGCTTCGCTTGCAACGCGAGGATCGACTCCGGCGTAAACATCGACGGCGGATCGGCAGGGGCACGACTGTGGAGTTTCAGCAAGTTGACTTCGTGATCGAATCCGGGGTAACCCATCTCGACCCGCAACAAGAATCGGTCGAGTTGCGCTTCCGGTAGCCGATACACCCCTTCCTGTTCGACGGGGTTTTGCGTCGCCAGCACGAGGAAGGGCCGGGGTAGCGGGATCGTTTGGCCGTCCACTGTGACCTGGATTTCCTGCATCGCTTCCAACAGCGCCGCTTGCGTTTTCGCCGGGGCGCGGTTGATTTCGTCGGCGAGCAACACCTGACAAAAGATCGGCCCTTTGCGGAGCACGAAATCGTTGGCGTTGCGGTCGAAGATCGAAGTCCCGGTCACGTCGGATGGCAACAAGTCCGGCGTAAACTGCACCCGCTGATACTGGCAGCCGAGCAGTTTGGCGAAGACCTTCGACAACGTCGTCTTCGCTACGCCGGGCACACCTTCCAGCAGCACGTGCCCGCCCGCGAGCAGGGCGATCAGGAGTTGCTCCGTCACGCCCTCCGCACCGACGACGACCAGGGCAACTTGCGCCCGGACTTGCAGTAACAGTTCGCTGGCTTGCTTGGCCAATTCCTGGCCGGGGCGTAGCTCTTCGTTGTTCGCGGAGCCGTGGGCCAAAACCGTGGGGGCTTTCGTACTCATACCGTTTGACCCCCAAGCAGTCGGGAACTGTCGAACCGCCAGCGTCCCTCGCGGGCCGCTTGTTGGACGGCTTGAATCATCGGCTCTAGCTCCTTCCACCGGCTGTAAATAATCGGCCGCGACTTCGCGCCGTAAGCAACTTCCCAAAGTTTACGAAGCTGGGCCGCCAAGGTCTTGCCGTCCGGCCCGGTAACCGTGTGGGGTGGCAACTTTTCGGGCGGTGCGGTGCCGTGGGGGTCGAAGCCCTGAACGCGGAACAGTTCTTGCAAATACTCGCGCACGATCGGGGTGTAATTCCCGGTTTGCAGCAGCTCTTCCCGCCGCCGGGCGATTGACCCCGGCTTGCCGGAACTCGCCATGCGACCCGTGTCTTTCGGGATCGGCACCAGATCGGGTTGGTGGCGAATCGTCCAAATGCGGCGGCTCAGCCAGACTAAAAACAACACGCCGAGACCGAAGGCCGCGTTGCGCAGCCACCTGTCGTAGGGAAAGTTGCCGAGAATCGCTCGGTTGAACGTGTCTTTGTCTTGCAGCTTCTCGACGGTGTCATTGACCACCTTCGTTAAGGTTTCTTGAAGCTTCGGACTCAACGGGTCGAAGTCCGGAATGTTCGGCGGGGTGATGGGCGGAACGGTTGGGTTGTCAAACTTGACCGTGTCGAAGTTGGTAATCACCACGCCATTTTCGATGAACAGGCACTTCTTGCGGGTGTCATTGGCTTTCAACCACAGCGTGACCGCATTGGCAAAGGCGAGGTTGTCCGTGGGCGAATTCGGCGTGCCGGCCATCATCTGATTGCTAAAAATCCCGGTATCCGCGACCACCAGGAACCGATGCGGTCTGTCGTCCGGACCTGTGCTAGCAACTGCGAGTTTGGCTTCCTCGGGCAACGGCTGCCCGTTGACACCTTCCAACCAGCAATCGCGTGGAAAACTACCAATTTCAACCTCAGAGGTCGGGGGGCCGCTGCGGATCACACTGGGCACGTTGGTCGCAATGCGGGTGAGGCCGTCCGTCAAATTCCTGGCGGGGTCAACCGGGAGTCGTTGCGCGTTGCGGATCGTCTGTTTCGCGATGTTCTCCGGTTGCGGCACCACGAACGGGCACCAGGGTGAGCCGTTAAAGCAGCGATCCGGTCGGAGCGAATAGACTCGTTCGCCCGTGATTTGAAGCTGGGAAAATCGGCGTGGTAAGTATCCGGATTCTTTCAAATCCAGCGGGTCTTCGGTCGCAATCAGCACCGACCCACCTTGTCGTAGCGTTGAATTGCAAAATCCCGGCTCAAAGCCTTGTGGGGACTGACGGCCCATCAGAATTAAAATCACATCGGCCCGGTTTGCATCTCGATACTCTTCCAGTGACAGCGGCTTGACACCGTGGTAATTCAGCAGCCCGCGGAAGAGTTCCGTGCCAGTCGCGGAGACACTCTGTGGGGGTGCCGGAGCTTGAGCGGAGCTATTTTGCCCGGATACTAATGTCACCAAGAAGCAGACGAGAATGCGGTTCAAGCTCGCACCCCCGCCAGTTCACACAGGAACCGTCGCGCATCCGGGATCACGTGAAGGGGGAGAGTTTCATCGGCTGGCGTGTACCGTGCAAGCGCATAGAGTTCGCCTAGTTCATCCGCGATCGGATCGGCTTCCGGTACCACGCGCCGCAATTCGTTGGCAATCGTGACGTGATTCCAGTTCTTCGCCCCATATCCACAACTGAGTACCGAGAGGTACTCGAACGCCACGATCAAGTTTTCGCGGTTGGCAATCTTGCGTGGGTCAATCGGCCACGGCCCCAGTCCCGCGAGTGGTGTCGGGACACTTCTCGGACGCCCCGTGATTTTCGGCCACAACCACCACGCCAATAACGAACCCGTTACGAGCAGACCCAACAGGATCACTGGCGTCCAGGAGGTGTCACCATCCCCGAACCCGAACCCGCCCGATGCCGACGGGAGGTTGGGTGCGATGAAAGTGCCGGCGTCGGTTTTCCAGTTCCCACCCGACTTCCCCATTTCGGGCAGCTTCCAGTTGTAACCTTTCAGGTTCGACGAAACCCATATGCCGAACCTCCCTTTGTCGATGCCTTCAGCGCCTCCAAGGATTTCACAAAGCGGACTCTTCCCAGAGGACGAAACCGCCC
>JANLRE010000679.1:0-2203 GCA_031368205.1 Fimbriiglobus sp.
AAACTGAACATGGGCGATAATTCATCAACGCTCGACCTAAGACTTTGACTGTTAACCTGATTGCTTTTTACACTTGATGCCTAACTATGAAACCAGCGATTCGTGTGGAAAACCTGTCGAAGCGATACAAGATCGGGGCGGGGCCGGCGGGGTTTTGGAACCTCACGGAGGTCATCAAGTCCACGGTGAAGTCTACTTGGGGCAAGCTGCAAGCGCTCGCGGCGCCGGGGACGATCTCGGACTCGGCGAACGTTTACTGGGCGTTGCAGGACGTTTCCTTTGAAGTGCAACCGGGGGAAGTGGTTGGCATCATTGGCCGTAACGGGGCGGGCAAAAGCACGCTGTTGAAGCTGCTCAGCCGGATCACGGTGCCGACGAAGGGGCGGATCGAAGTCCGCGGGCGGATGGGGTCGTTGTTGGAAGTCGGCACCGGGTTTCACCCGGAACTGACGGGCCGAGAAAACGTCTTTCTCAACGGCAGCATCCTCGGAATGTCTCGCCGTGAGATCATCAAGAAGTTCGACCAGATCGTCGAGTTCTCCGAAATTGGCAAGTACCTCGACACCCCGGTGAAGCACTACTCGTCTGGGATGTACGTCCGGTTGGCGTTCGCAGTGGCGGCGCACCTGGAGCCGGACATCCTGATCGTGGATGAAGTTTTAGCCGTCGGCGATGCGACTTTTCAGCGCCGGTGTATCGACCGCATGACGATGCTCGCCA
This sequence comes from Fimbriiglobus sp., assembly GCA_031368205.1. Lineage (GTDB taxonomy): Bacteria > Planctomycetota > Planctomycetia > Gemmatales > Gemmataceae > Fimbriiglobus. The sequence goes on from JANLRE010000679.1 coordinate 721, forward strand.
ACCAGGGCCGGACGATTCTGTTCGTCTCGCACAACATGCAACTCATCCCGCGATTCTGCCAACGGGCGGTCTACTTGCAACGCGGCAAAGTGCTCGAAGTGGGACCGGCGGACAAGGTCACACAAAACTATCTCGACAAGCTCCTCGAAGATTCGCGCAGCGGTGATCTGCGCAACAAACCGCGTGTCGGCGATGGCCGTGCGCGGTTCGTGCAAGCCGGGCTGTTCGACAATACGGGCCGCCCGATGTCGGTGTTCACCAGCGGGGACGACATGACCATTCGTGTCGAAGTCGAAACCGCGCTGACGATCCCGGATGTCACGATTGCGGTAGCGATTCAAAGCTTACACGGCACGCGGGTGGTCAGCGGGTGGAGCCGCGAAGCGGGGTTCCCAGTGTCGCTAACGCCCGGCAAGCAATCGTTCCAGTGCAGGCTCCGCAACGTCAACATTCGGCCTGGGCAAACGGTGCTGGTCAACCTCATGCTGGGCACCGACCTGGGTGCCGTTATTGACGAAGTGGACTCGGCTGTGGTCGTGGATGTGCTGGGCGACGAGCGGCACTTGCACCTTTCGACCAACACGGACCAAGGCGTCTGGGTCGCGCCGCAAGAATGGCAACGGATTTAACCAGGTAACTACGGGGATTGACGTACACTGTATATTGGTAATTGTGGTTTTTCGAGATTGTGTGCTTGACGAAGCACGTTCAAACTGGCAGGGGCGAACCTGACTTGTTTGTGAACATTTGACCTGTGTACACAAGGGACACAACTATGGCAGCTAAATCAACACCAGCAGCCATTGCGAACGAACTACTAGACCGAAGCGCACGGGACGGTAAACCGATGACGCCCATGCAACTCTTAAAGCTAGTTTACATCTCACATGGTTGGTACTTGGCAACAACGAACCAGCCGCTTTTTGATGAGGTCGTCCAGGCGTGGAAATATGGCCCGGTCGTGCCATCACTCTTCCATGAATTCAAAAGTTACGGCGGAGGGCGCATTGACCGACCCGCGTCCACGCCCCTGCCACCATCCGATAACAGTGAATTTGCTGATCTGGAATTCGCTATCGAAGTGCCATTTTTAGCAGACGAGGACAGCGACGCTAAGCAGTTATTGGATTGGGTGTGGGAGAACTATGGTCACCTCGACGGCTGGAAACTGTCCGAGATGACTCACAAGGCGGGAACCCCGTGGTCCGAAACTGTAAAAAATATGAAGGAAGTGAATCCATCAACCGACTGGGTTTACGACACCGTGATTCCAAACAAGTTGATTCAAACGCACTTTCAGCAACTCTGGGATCGCCGCCGAAATGCCCGATAATCAGAAGCCCACGTCTGACGAGCCGAAACCGACTGTGAGCATCGGCGAGCTTGTGAAAGCGCCGTTGGCTGACATTGTTGATGCCCCTAAAAACGATGGGCTAAAGAGGCCGAAACCGCCCAGCCAAGCAACGCCGAGTCGGGAACAGTC
>JANLRE010000690.1:0-1045 GCA_031368205.1 Fimbriiglobus sp.
GTCGGCGCGCTGTTGGTCGGTGTGAGTGCGGCGAAAATGTTGGCGTTGGCACTCGGTGTACCGCTCATCGGGGTGAACCACATTGCCGGCCACATTTATGCGTGTCGCCTAGCGGCGGAGCGGGACATCTACCCGTGCGTCGGGCTAGTTGTCAGTGGCGGTCACACGTCCTTGTTTCGCTGTGACACCGCGTTGTCACTCGAACTGATCGGCAACACCCGTGACGATGCGGCTGGCGAAGCGTTCGATAAAGTGGCAGCGATTCTTGGACTCGGGTTCCCTGGCGGTCCGGCCCTGGAACGCGAAGCGAGTCAAGGTGACCCGAAAGCCTACGCTTTCCCGCGGGCCTTCGGTGCCGATACCCGGTTGGAGTTTAGTTTCAGCGGGTTAAAGACGGCGGTACTGTATGCCTGCCACGGGCAGAACGTCACGAAAGCCAAGCCACCACCGCCGGGCCAAAAGCGGGCCGATCTCGCAGCCAGCTTTCAAGCCGCCGTGGTGGAGATACTGGTGCTGAAGTGCAAGCAAGCCCTGCGGAAAACCGGGCTGACACGACTGGCCGTGGGTGGCGGGGTTTGTGCTAATAAACTCTTGCGAGCAGAACTTGAGGAAATGTGCCAAAAAGAGCAAATCGAGTTGTTCATCCCGCCGATGTCACTCTGCACCGATAACGCCGCGATGGCTGCACTCGCCGTTGAGAAATGGCAACGCGGGGAATTCGCAACCGCCGAACTGGACGCGGAACCGAACTTCATCTGAAAAGAAAGCCCGCTGGATCCAGTGGGCTTTCTCGGTGTTTACTTTCCAGCAGCCACTGGGGCTGGGTTGGCGGCCAAGTCTCGTTCTAGCAACCGCTTTTCTAGCTTCTTGCGGCGCTTTTCCCGCTTAATTTTGCGAATACCTGCGGGGTTACCCATGTCACGTCTCCGGTAAATTTTGCGTAAGCTCACCGCCTCGGTGTGCCCAATTCCGCATTAGGTTAGCGTAGCGGGTTCAGGCGAAAAAACGAGGTGGGGTAATCAAATCTCGCGCAAGCTTCTCGCGG
>JANLRE010000691.1:0-4386 GCA_031368205.1 Fimbriiglobus sp.
GTAGTCGGAAAAAATTCACTGCCCGAACCAAACTCACAACGCCGTGGGGCGATGGTTCCTTGCGGTCCCATCGCCCCACGGCGTTTTGTCATTCACGCTGACGGCTTACTTGCCGCAACCGCTGCATGGTGCGGCGACTGGGGCAGCCGTGGCACACGGGTCACAGACGGCTGTGGCACACGGATCCGCACAGAGGCGGCCTTTGAACAGGCCTTTCAGGAAATCGCGGACTGGCGTGGAGCACGTGGTGCCGGTCATCATACCAGCGAGTCCTGGGGCACAGGCGGTGCAGTTGTTGGCAGCCACAGCGGCTGGGGCACAACTGCCGGTTGCTGCGGCGCCACAACCGTTACCCGCGGTGGATGCACAGCCGTTGCCACACGGGTCCACTGGCACGTAGCGAGCTTTGCGGACCGTCACACACACGGGCACGGTGACGGGCACTTTCTTGCAGACGGTCATCGGCACCATCTCGGTCGTCGTGCAAGGCACCTTCACCATTGTCGTGCAAGCGACTTGCTTGCAGACCGTGTACGGCACTGTCTTGCAGACGGTTTCGGGAACCATCGTCACGACTTTCGTCGGGACTTGCTTGATGCCGGTTTCGCAGACGATCTTGGTCGTGGTGACCGGGACCACCTTCGAGACCACTTGGCTGACCATGCGGGTCGTGGTGACCGGCACTTGCTTGACGATTTCTTCGGGCACCGTCTTGACCACGGTGACGGGCACCTGGCGAACTTGTTGCTCGCTCACCATGCGGGTCGTGGTGACCGGCACTTGCTTGTTCACTTGCAGACCTTCGACGAACACCCGGCCTGGGGCGGCGGCGTCGTAGGTTGCGGTCCCGGCAGTGATGCCTGCTGCGGCGTTGCCACCCAACAGTTGGCCACAGCCATCGACACCGGCCAACGCTGATGGTGTTGCGGACCCGACCGCGTTGTTGGCCACGAACGCCCCGCGAGCCATGCGGCGAACGGTGGTCGGGACTTGGCGAGTTTCCATCACGGTGACGTTGCGGGTCACGGTGGTGGGAACCTTCTCGATGATCGTTTCGCTGACCATTCGCGTGGTGGTCACGGGCACGCTTTCCATCACGTTTTCGGTCACTTTCTTCGTGACGGTCACGGGAACTTGTTCCGAGACCGTCTTGCGTTGCATCGTGGTGACCGGCATCGTTTCGGTCACGTCCTGGTTCTTCGTTACCTGGCGAGTTTTCATCTCGTCCGGGGTGCGAATCAGTGCCAACCGGCTGCCAACTTGCTTCTGCACGGTTTGGCAGGTGCAAGGGTCCACTTCACAAGCGTACTGGGCCACGCGGCTGATGCTCAGGTGCCCCTTGGCACAGTAGCTTTCGCATTCCGTGACGGGGACTTTCTTCGTGATCGTTTTGCATTCCGTAACGGGTTCGCAAATCGTCTTCGAGATCGACCGCGTTTCCGTCGTCGTCACGTCGTGGGTCACGGGCTTGCAAACTTGCTTCACGGTGGTTTCCGTGACCGGCTTGCAGACCGTCTTGGCCACGTCGCGGATCACGGTTTCGGTGATCGGCTTGCACACCGCCACTTGAACGCTTTGAACGGTCGTTTCGCACACCGGGTGGCAGGCGTAGGACGATTCCGTCTTGATCGTGGTTTCGCACACCGGCTTGCAGACCGTGAAGGTGCATTCCTTGTACGTGGTCTCGTTCACCTTGCGGTAGACGGTGTAGCGGCATTCCTTCATCACGGTTTCCGTGACCGGCTTGCACACGGTCTCGTTGACCACCGTGTTCACCGTCTCCGTAACCGGACGACGAATGGTGAAGGGCACGTCCTTCATGACCGTCGAGCAAACCGCCTTGTTGACGGTTTCTTGAACTTGACGGTACGCCGTCTCGGTGACGTTTTTGTACGTGGTCCGCGCTTCGTCGCGGTAGGTCGTTCGGGTGACCGGCTTCATCACCGTTTCATTGACGGTTTGGTACGCGGTCTGGTACCGGGTTTCCGTGACGTTGTCATAAACAACGCTGTAGGCAGACCCTAAACCCGAGTTCGCCGCAGCGAAGCCGGTTTGGGAATCACACACCGGGGCGCTATTGGCGGGGTATGTGGTACAACCACAGTGACCAGCCTTGGCAGACGGGCTGCCCGTAACCATCGCAGCCACCGCTACGATTGTGGGGATACCCCAACGAATCATCATGATGTCGTCTCCTCACCGGACCGACCCGACACACCGGCGCATCTTCACGCCAATGGAGCCAACCCACGTCCTGTGAATTGGAGCCGAATCCAGTCCTGATCCTGTAAGCGAAAATCCGCAACAACCAGCCGCGATGACGAGCCACACTCTTCGTGATCCGCAACCGAATCGTTACGTTGGCTGACTTAGCTCGTCTGCGTTCTGTATCGGACAACCCGATTCACACGAACCAGCATGGCCGACGGTGCAACCGGAAATTGCGCCCCGCCACCGACATCGCACAACGCGCATAACGGCGGTGTGGGCCGGGCGGGTTGTAACGAGTCCGGAAGGGCGGGTTGTAGGGTGAGTAACAGTGGCGAAAGATGCAGATGTGACGGCTGTGACGGAGCGGGCGGGTAGCTAGATTGTGCGGCGTGGTATCGCCGTCCGCTGCGACCCCAGCCGGGGTCGCTGAGAGATGGGTGCCGAGTCCCTGGGGTCGCAGACGCGACCCCAGGCTAATGGCTGCAATCCCTTCGGGATTAAAGTTAAGTCGAGGCATCCTGGAGGGATGCCAGCCATTAGCCTGGGGTTGAGCGCAGCGACACCCCAGGTTTCATAGGGTCGTTGCACTCGACCTAGCGTCACTCGTTAAGACACAAATTCCGGAATGGCGGTGCCGCTCGACAGGGCGTAGGGGCGGTTTTGTCCGTCGCGGAGTTCAAGGGTCGGGTCGATTCCGAGTGTGGTGTAAATTGTGGCCGCGATGTCTTCTGGCGAAGTAGGGTTCGCTTTCGGGAACGCGGCGATGGAATCACTGGCACCGTAGACCGCGCCCCCTGGTATCCCGCCCCCCGCGAGTAGAACGGTAAAACAGTACGGCCAATGGTCCCGCCCGTTGTTCTTGTTGGCGCCGGCGTTTGACGTGATTTGACCCACCTTGGGTGTTCGCCCGAATTCGCCCATCACGACGACGAGTGTTTCCTGGAGCAACCCACGCTCCTTGAGGTCTGCCATCAGCGTCGCAAGGGCTTGGTCGAAAGGCGGGCAGAGCGATTTCCGCATCAGCCCGAAATGATCCCGGTGGGTGTCCCAAGCCTGGTCGATGCGGCGGCCTGTCATCACCGTGACAAGTCGGACACCCGCTTCGATCAACCGCCGGGATAGCAACAGGCACTGGCCGAGGTGCGGCAGCCCGCCGAACTTCCGCGCTTCGAGGCTTCGGTCTGAACCGGGGTCCATGCCGTAACGGTTCCGCACCGCAGGTGTCTCACGCGACAAGTCGAAAGCTTGTCGCGTTCGGGGGGAGACAATCAGCTCCCGCGCTTGTTGTTGAAAGATGTCCAGATTCGAGTTCGGAGTTTCACCCAACCGCCCGATCGCTCGATCGAGTTCCTGGCGGAGGTCGTCCCGACGACTGAGACGATCGAGTGGCAGTTCGGGCAAGGAATCAAAGCCCGGCACGCGGTATTTCGGCAGGCTCGGGTCACCGCTAATGAACGCATCAAACCGGGGGCCGAGAAACCCGCCCTTCTGGCCACCGATGTCCACGCCGTTGTTCCATTGGTACTCCGGCAGCAGGACGTAGGGCGGCATGGCTTGGCTCGGCTTGAGTTTTGCCAGGACCGAACCGTAACAGGGAAACGTCATCGCGGAATCCGTTAGGACCAACCGCCCGCCGTCCGACGGGGAACGACCCGTCAGCAGGTAGTAACTTCCGGCGTTGTGGTCATTTATTCCGTGATGAACCGAGCGCACTTGGGCGAAGTGGTGCATCTGTTGGGACAGCTTCGGGAGCAGTTCACAGACGGTGGTTCCCGGCACCGAACTCCGAATGGGCTGGAACTCGCCCCGGACTTCGACCGGGGCGTTCGGCTTCATGTCGAACGTTTCAAGGTGTGACGGCCCGCCGTCCATGAAGATGAGGATGCACGATTTCGCGGTCGCCCGTTTTGTGGCTGCCTTTGCGAGTAACGTCGGTAACGCGAGTCCACCGAGAGTGAGACCGCCGACGCGAAGGAACTCGCGCCGGGACGGACTCGGACTGCAGGTAGGACCGGACGCTTGACCCGTCAGCGAAAACATGGCGACAACCTTTTATGGAATTTTGCATTATGTGCCGGAACTGCGCGCAACACAAGTCATTCGCGCCGGATGAGCGCCACGAGTTTGAACTGTGTCTGGCAAATATTTCTGGCGGATTTGTAGGTCGCGGTCGAG
>JANLRE010000699.1:0-3288 GCA_031368205.1 Fimbriiglobus sp.
TCAACCCTTGATTCGTCCGCTGCAACTGGGTTTGTTCGATGCAACAGTCGCTCAGAACAGCAGCGTTGGTTAAAGGTAGCGTTCAGTTTAGGGATGGAATTTCGCATCTAAACACTCGATTTGGTTATTGGATCGTTCACCCCTCCCCCTACCGCCATTGCTCGCAGCCTGCCGTTCGCGGTAGGGTGTTGCGATGAACACGGTCACTCTTCCCGATATGCTGGAACGCATGGAACCTGCGTTCGCTTCGTTGTTCGCTGATGTCGTTTTCGACCGGCCCTTGGACCACGCTTACACGTATGCCGTGCCGGACCACTTGCGGGCGCAGGTGGCGGTCGGCAAGCGGATCGAGGCGCCGTTCGGGCGGGGGGACAAGACGATTGAAGGATACGTCATTCGCGTTAGCGCGAACGAGCCGGTCCGGGAAGTGAAGAGCATTACGAAGGTCGTGGACGACGTGGCGCTCTTGGATGAGCATCTGTTGAAGCTCACGCGGTGGATGGCGGATTACTATCTGGCTGGGTGGGGGCAGGTGTTGCACGCGGTGGTTCCCGCAGGGGTGCGGGAGAACGCGGGGACGAAGGCGGTGGTGTTCGTGGAGGCGGTTGCGAAGGCGGACTTGCCGAACCCGCTGCCGAGTGTGACGCCGAAGCAAAAGCTCGCACTGGACCGGCTGAAGAAAGAAGGGCAGGCGATGGAGTTGAACCAACTCGCCCGCATCGTCGGCAGTGGCACGTCGCCGATTAGCGGGTTGGTCAGCAAGGGGTTGGTCCGCAAGTACAGCGAACGCATCGACAAGTTTGACCTGGACTACCTCGCGCAAAAGTCCGGCACAGAGGCCGAACCGCACGTGCCGACCACGCCGTGGGTGTTGAATACGGACCAGCAACGGGCGTGGGACGTGATCCACGGGGCGTTGCAAGTGGGCAAGCATCAGGCGTTCTTGCTGCACGGCGTGACGGGGAGCGGTAAGACGGAGATTTACCTGAAGGCACTCGAAGAAGTCGTGCGGCAAGGCAAAGAAGCGATCGTCCTGGTGCCCGAAATTAGCCTGACGCCGCAGACGATCGAGCGGTTTCGCGGGCGGTCCGGTGCGGTTGCCGTGCTGCACTCTAATCTGACCGATGCGGAGCGCGGCGGGTACTGGCGGCGGATCGCGGCGGGGCACACGCAAGTTGTCGTCGGTGCCCGCAGTGCCGTGTTCGCCCCGACGCGCAAGCTCGGCCTCATCATCATCGACGAGGAACACGAGAACAGCTTCAAGCAAGAATCGACGCCGCGTTACCACGCCCGCGATGTTGCGGTGATGCGGGCAGCCCTGGCAGACGTGCCGATCATCCTCGGGTCGGCCACGCCGTCGTTGGAAAGCTGGCACCAAGCTTCGACGGGTGCTTACACTCTGCTGACGCTTCCGCACCGGGTGGAGAACCGCCCGCTCCCTGCCGTGCGACTCGTCGATCTCCGCCACGAGCCGAAGTCCCCCGGCAAGCAGTTCGCCATCGGCCAGACGCTCGAAACCGCGATGCGGAAAGCACTGAAGGACGGCGGGCAGGTGATGCTCTTGCTCAATCGACGTGGCTATTCGACGCACGTGCATTGCCCCAGTTGTGGTCACGTGGCGCAGTGCCAGCATTGCGATTTGTCACTAACGTTTCACCGCAACAAAGCCTCACTAGTATGTCATTATTGTGGCTACGAAACCGCCCCGCTTTTGAAGTGCCCGCAGTGCGCCCAGTCCGCGATTCGCTACCAGGGTTTGGGTACGGAGAAGTTGCAAGCGGAGTTGGAAGAACGCTTCCCAGCCCAGGTGATTCAGCGGATGGACTCGGACACGATGTCGAAGCCGGGCAGCCACCAGCGGGTCTTGGACGCCTTCCGCGACGGGCTGATTCATATCTTGCTCGGCACGCAAATGATTGCGAAGGGCCTCGACTTCCCGAACGTTACGCTGGTCGGCGTTATCAACGCCGATGTCGGCTTGCACCTCCCCGACTTTCGTGCCGCCGAACGCACTTTCCAACTCCTCACGCAAGTCGCCGGGCGGTCCGGACGCGGGGACAAGGGCGGCACGGTGATGGTGCAAACCTTCACACCGGAGCACCCCAGTATTGCACTCGCCGCCAAGCACAATTTCATTGAATTTGCCAAGCTGGAAATGACCCACCGCAAGCAACACGGCTACCCACCGTATCACCGCATGGCCCGGCTGATCGTGCGCAGCGAGAAGGAAGTCGGCGCGTCAAAGTTCGCCGACCAACTGGCCGGCGCCTTCCGCGAAGCCGTTGTCCGCGCCTCCCGACAACAAAACCAAACCGCCCCCACGGTCCGCGTCCTCGGCCCCGCCGAATGTCCCGTCTTCAAGCTCAACGACTACTACCGCTTCCACTTCCAACTCCAGTCCGAAAAGAGCGGCGACCTCCACCAAGTCCTGCGCGAAGTCCTCGCCGTGTCCAAGCCCCCGAGTGGCGTCGAGTACCAAGTCGATGTCGATCCGTTTAGCATGTTGTAACCGAAGATTTGGATAGGCATTTGCATTTCAAACAGCGCGGGGGTAAAGTCGTGAAACGACCATCGCCCGTGGAGCGTCCCCAATGCCGCCGATTTTGCCCCGATTGACCCTTGCGGTTTTGTGTCAGGACGTGGAGTATGACGCCGATGGCCGGTTGTTCAGTTTGAACGAGCCGTTGCACACCGTGCGTAAACCAACTGGCGAGTCGTGGCCATTCACACCCGCGACTCTAATGCTGTACGTGCAACTCGAAGACGCAGTCGGAACGTACCGTTTCACGGCACATGTTCACACTGAGCAAGGCACGGTGATCGAACCAGTCCCAGCGCCAACGACAATCACGTTTGCCGGACATACCGACCGAAGCTTGCCGATCGAACACGTTTTTTCATTTCCCGGACTTCAGTTTCCAAGTGCAGGTGTTTACGAGTTCTTTGTGATCTGCAACCATACACCGTTACCACTGCTTGGTGTCGTGGAGGCTGCCGCACGTTTGCGTGTGATAGACTGATTTGTTCAAACACGATCCCTGTTCAGTGCAACTGCGGAGGTAGACAATGACTACTAAACGCTTCGAGCGAGTCACGAACCAGATCACGCCCACCCCACTAGTGATGGGTGAAACGATCGGCACCAAGCGATTTGAACGCATCACGAACCCGATCACACCGACAACGCTCTACCTGTTACCGCCGGATGTGTTGAGGCTCGAAGTGGAATTTGATGCGACGACAACTGCGAGGCCGATGGATGTTGCGCGGAAGCTGATGGCATTGTCG
>JANLRE010000794.1:0-7174 GCA_031368205.1 Fimbriiglobus sp.
ACTCTGTCGCGTTCACGCCCGAATGTCGGGCCTCGCAAAGCCTCGACCACGACCTACAAGACGCCACTGCCCATCGCTCCGTTACCGTCGTGGCTCGGTGGGTTTGAGTTCAATGTCTTTGAAGTGAATCTCCGCACCTTCGGCTTGTAGCCCGATGCGGCCTTGCGTCAGGCTACCATCTTTGCCTTCGTTCACGAGCTTGCCGTTGACGCAGATCGTGACATCGCCGCCCTTACAGGTGATTTCGTACTGATTCCACTCGCCGATCGGCTTCTCGATTTTCTCGCCTTTGCCGATGCGGAAGTATTGGCGGCCTTCTTTGTTCGCCTCGTTCTTGCGGGTCGGGTCGATGGCCAATTTCGGCAGTTGTTTCTGGGCGTCGTACTGGAACCAGATGTCACCGGCTTCCCCAGATGCGAGTTGGGCTTCGTAGGAATGCGACCAAAACACATCCGGCTTCTGGGCGTGGATCAGCACACCGCCATTCGGGCGCTTCAACTCGGTCGGGGCGAACTTCCACTTCAAGCGAAGTGTGTAATCAGCGTAGACTTTGTCCGTCACCAAATACCCCGTCGGCTTACCGCTGCATTTCAAAACGCCAGCCACAACGGTCCAGGTGGCGTTGCCATCGGCCTTCGCGTCTTTCGTGACGACGGTCCAACCACTCAAATTCGTTCCGTTGAATAGCGCCGTGAAGCCGTTCTTGTCGTCGGCACTGAGATTCAACAGTGACAACGACATGACACTGAACAGGACAATCGCAATCAATCGAAGCATGGGGCAATCCTCAACTAAATAAGCCACGGACCGGGTCGCCGGTGACGATTCGTATTGGGCGGCCGGCGGCGTCGGTGTAATGGGTGTCCGCACTGATTCCCAACGCATCGAACAGGGTCGCGGCAATGTCGCCCGGTGTAACGGGGTTCGACTGTGGGTAAGCGGCATGGCGATCGGAAGCACCGTACACCGCACCCGGTCTGACCCCGGCACCGGCGAGTACAATCGAGTAGCATTGCGGCCAGTGTTTGCGGCCCGGCGAGGTGCCGAGGAAGTTTTTTTCCAGGGCCACGAGGGGTGCCCGACCGAACTCACCCATGCACACCACCAGCGTGGATTCCAACAGTCCCCGTTGTTCCAAATCTTCAAGCAACGTCGAAAACGTGAGGTCGAAGCGGGGTAATAGATGCTCCTTCATGGCGTCAAAAATATCGTTGTGCGTGTCCCAACCGTACTGGTCGGAGTCGTCCGGGTAGATGTCCTGGCCGCGAACGCTGTGGTTCAAAAATACCGTGATCCACGGCACCCCGGCTTCCACCAATCGCCGCGCCAGTAAACAGGCTTGCCCCGCGCGGTAGCGACCGTAACGGTCGCGGACTTTTGCGGGTTCCTGCGCCAGATCGAAGGCGTTGCGGGTGCGTGGGGAGTTCATCAGTTCGTAGGCTTTTCGCACCAACTGGGTTTGGGCACCGGCTTCCGGAAACCGCGCGCCGGGCGCGTCCAAGTTGGCTGCAAGGGTCCGCCGGTCTTCAGCTTGCTGTTTCGATAAATGGGCGGGTCGTTCCAGGCCGTCCAACAGCATGGAACCCATCGTGACATCGCCGAGTTCGATCGGGTCGTAGCCACGCCCGAGGAAGCCGCCGTACTGCCCCGGACCCGGCTCGCGCGGCGTGAGCAGGGGGCCATTCAGTTGCATCGCGGAGTGAGGAAAACGGTCGGTCGGGCGAACGCGGTGCAGCACGGCGCCGAGCATCGGATAGTCGGTCGGGCGGGGCGGCGGGTTCGACGATTTCTGTTGGTGCGATTGACCCGTTAATGAGAGGTAGCACGCCGAACCGTGATCGGCATCGTCGTGGGTCATGGACTTCAACACGGTGTAACGGTTGGCCAGTTTCGCCAACTTCGGCAGGTGTTCACAAAATCGCAGGCCGGGTACCGCAGTCGGAATGCTCTGAAACGCACCACGAATTTCTGCCGGCGCGTTGGGCTTGGGATCCCACATATCCAGTTGGCTTTGCCCGCCACTCGTGAACACCACGAGAACCGATTTCGCCCGTGTGGTTGTCGGTTTCGCTTTGCCCGAAGTTGTCACGCCGAGTGTGGAAAGCATCGTCGGGATGCCGAGACGCAACCAATCACGCCGCGTGGGCGGTTGACCGAAGGGAGTGAAGCGAGTGGCGAACGGAATCATCGCGGAATGCCGTGGGTATCAATTGCAATAGTGAAAGTTTATCACACGAGGCTATCGGATGCGAGATTGTGGCTGTAGCGGGCGGATCATGTCTTGTTAGTCCCGTTTTTGTGTGGTGGGTGCCGTGCCAACAATTTCCGCAACCGCTCGACCTCCGCCTCTGCGTTTTCGGCACGTGTCCGCGCGGTCTCAGCTCGTTCCCGTTCGACTTCGGCTCGTTCGATTGCGTCTGCCGCCCGTTCGGAATCGGTGGGGAGCCAGAGTCCTGTTGCCGGGTTCCACAACCGCAGATCGACGCCGTTACGCTCCAGATGGAGGCCCAATACTCGGCTCGGCAGTCGCCCGTCTTTCAGGCGAATTGGTCGGTACTCGCCGGACGCCAGGCGGTACCCTTGCATCGAGGGCTTCAGGTAGTCCTCCAACGGATCGAACAGAAAGTATTCCTTCACTTTCAACTCGTTGCGGTAAAGCTCCATCTTGGTGTGAAGGTCTTCGCGGCGGGTGGTTTTCGAGGTTAGCTCGATCACCATTTCCGGTGCCTGACCCTCTTCCCAGATCAGGTAGTTCGGGCGCTGACCGTTCGGCACCCCGTGGACGACGAACACGTCGGGCGAGATGTGCCGGCGTTTGTCGTCGGGCCGATAGAACATGAGCAAATTGCCTGAGACATAGGTATTCGGCTGGTCGCGGAAGTGGTGCTGCAACGTGGCGATCAGTCGCAACATGAGATCGCGGTGCCAGTCGGTTTCGGCCATCGGGCGACCATCCGAGGTGGGGTAGGCGTTCAACACGAACGGGTCGAATTCGGCTCGGCGGACCATTTGGCTCCTCCCGACGAAAATACATCCGAGACGTTACCACAAATGATACCAACCCTGTTGTGAAACGCATCACGGATCAGGTTGCGGGCTGAAGGCATTCGACGCGATTCGTATACTTTACCAGACCGAACGGTTTTTTCGTGACGTGGAAATCATGCTACTGGATCAGCTCACTATTATCGGCGTCGGGTTAATCGGCGGGTCCGTCGGACTGGCGGCGAAAACCCACGGCATCGCGCGCAAAATCGTTGGCGTTGGCCGCGACGATCGGTCGTTAGCCCGCGCCCAATCCGTTGGAGCGATTGATTCGTTCACCACCAGTTTGGAAGAGGGTGTGAGTGCGGCGGACTTGGTGGTTGTTTGCACGCCCGTCGATCGTGTGGCCCAGGATGTGATATCGGTGGCGTTGGCGTCCCCGCCGAAGGCAGTTATCACGGATGCGGGGAGTACGAAGGGAAACATCGTCCGCGAATTAGCCGGGAAAATGCCGGTCGGGCGGGCGATGTTTGTGGGTAGCCATCCACTAGCGGGGTCGGAGAAAAAAGGCTCCTCGAATTCGCGTGGCGACCTTTTTGAAAGCCGACTAGTCATCGTGACGCCAACGTCGGACACGGACATGGAAGCGGCGGCATTGGTGGAGCTATTTTGGCAGCAATTGGGTGCGCGGGTCATCCGCATGGACCCGTTCGACCACGACGAAGCGTTGGCTGTGACGAGCCACTTGCCGCACGCGGCGGCGGCGGGGTTAGCGGGAGTCACGCCGGTTGGGTTGTTGTCCCTGACGGCGGGCGGGTTCCGCGATTGCACTCGTGTTGCGTCCGGTGATCCGCAATTGTGGGCGGCGATTTTTGAAGCGAACCGGGACGCGGTGTTGACCGCGACGGATAAATTTCTCGACCGAATGACCGACTTTCGGCGGACACTTGCGGCTGGCGACGTTGCCAACCTGACGAAGTGGCTCGCGGAAGCGAAGCAGGTGCGCGATGCTCTGGGAAGTTGAAATTCGACCGCTCGGTCGGGACGGCGAACGCGAACGAGTGTGCGACGAGTTCGACCTGTTGACGCACTCCAAACGGGGTGGCGATCACGTGGTCGCGGCCGCACGGGGTTACCTCCTCGAAGGGGACATTGCCGCCGACCAAGTGACGACGCTGTGTCACAAACTGTTGGTCGATGAGATCGTCGAAACGGTCGTTGTCCGGGAGATCGGCTTGCCGATTTTGGACCCAGTTTACACGGTGCTTCTCAAGCCCGGCGTCATGGACCCGGTCGCCCAAAGTGTGAAGAAAGCCGCGAGTGAAATCGGCGTGGACGTTGCCGAGGTGCGCACTTTTCGCCGGTACTTCGGTCGCGTCAATATCCCGGAACTGGACCGCGATTTACTCTTCCGCAAAGTGCTGGCGAACCTCGCCATCGAGCAAATCATCGAAGGGCCGATCCGTGCCAACCACCTGAGTGTTGGCAAACCCTATCATTTCAAACTGATTACGGTGCCACTTAGTACGCTCGACGATGCCGCACTGGTCAAGCTGAGCAAAGACGGCCAGTTGGCGTTGACCATCGACGAGATGAAGACGATTCAGAGCCACTTCGTGCAACTGAAGCGTGATCCCACGGATGTCGAGTTGGAATCCATAGCGCAAACGTGGTCCGAACACTGCTCGCACAAAACACTGAAGGGGACAATCGACTACACGGAAATCATCAACGGTCGCACGGTTCACCGGCGCTACCAAAACCTCTTGAAAGAGACGGTTTTCGGCGCCACTCAAACGATCCGGGCCAACCTGGGTGCCGACGATTGGTGCGTCAGTGTCTTTTCGGACAACGCCGGGGTTGTGAAGTTCGACGACGACTTTCACATCTGCTTCAAAGTGGAAACCCACAACCGCCCGTCGGCGATCGAACCTTATGGCGGCGCGAACACCGGCTTGGGCGGCGTGATTCGGGACGTGATCGGCACGGCGCTCGGTGGGAAGCCGGTTTGCAACACGGACATCTTCTGCTTTGCCCGTCCCGATTACCCGCCGGATCAACTGCCGTCCGGGGTGCTGCACCCGCGCCGCACCATGCAAGGCGTCGTGAACGGCGTCCGCGATTACGGCAACCGCATGGGCATCCCCACGGTGAACGGCGCGATCATTTTCGACGATCGGTATTTGGCGAACCCGCTCGTGTTCTGCGGTACCGTTGGCATCATCCCGGTTGGAACGGAACACAAGCAAGTGATGCCCGGCGATTTGATCGTCGCCGTGGGCGGGCGAACGGGGCGGGACGGCATTCACGGCGCGACGTTTTCATCGCTGGAACTGACTGACGAATCCGAAGTCGTCAGCGGCGGGGCGGTGCAGATCGGTAACGCGATCGAGGAGAAGAAAGTTCTCGACGTGATCTTGCAAGCCCGCGACCGGGGCCTGTTCACCGCGCTCACGGACTGCGGGGCGGGCGGGTTTAGCTCGGCGGTCGGTGAGATGGGCGCGGAATTGGGTGCCACGGTGGACCTGGAAAAAGCACCGCTAAAATACGACGGGCTGAGCTACACCGAAATCTGGATCAGCGAATCCCAGGAGCGGATGGTACTTTCCGTGCCGCCCGAAAAGTGGACGGAACTTGAACGCCTTTGCAACGCCGAATCGGTCGAAGCCGTGGTCCTTGGCACGTTTGAAAACACGGGGCGGCTGAAGCTCTTCTATCACGGCACACAACTCGCCGACCTCGACATGCACTTCTTGCACGAGGGCCGACCGAACATTATTCGCAGCGCGGACTACGTGCAGAAACACAACCCACCAACGGCACCCGACACCGCGATGCCGGTTCAAGAAGCGCTGCTGAAAATCCTGGGCACGTACACCGTTTGCTCCAAGGAATGGGTAATCCGCCAATACGACCACGAGGTGCAGGGCGGGAGCGTGATTAAGCCCCTTGTGGGCGTGTTGAACGACGGCCCGTCCGATGCTGCTGTGGTCATGCCGGTTCTCGGCTCCAACGTGGGTGCCGCGATCGGCAACGGGCTGAACCCGCGGTACGCCGACCTTGACCCGTGGGCGGGTGCGGCGGCGGCAATTGACGAGGCGGTTCGTAACGTCGTCGCGGTGGGCGCCGATCCGAGTCGGATTGCGATTCTCGACAACTTCTGCTGGGGCAACGTGACCGATTCCGAATTGCTCGGCGCACTCGTTCGCACCGCCGAAGCCTGCCGCGATGTGGCGATTGCCTACGGCACCCCGTTCATTAGCGGCAAGGACAGCCTGAACAACGAGTACAAATCGCCGACGCAACGCATCACGATTCCGAACACGTTGCTCATCTCCGCCCTCGGTCGCGTGCCGGATGTCCGCAAGTGCGTGACGATGGACTTGAAAGAACCGGGCAACGAATTGTTCATCATCGGTCGAACCAAAAATGAACTCGGCGGATCGCATTACAACTTGGTGACGGGTCGCAACGGCGGCGAACCACCCCGACCCGACTTGACCGAAGCGCCGAAGATTTTCGCCGCGTTGCACGCCGCGATTCAAGCGGGACTGATCCGGGCATGTCATGATTTAAGCGAAGGCGGCCTCGCGGTAACACTAGCCGAGATGGCATTTGCCGGCGGCATTGGTGCGGACATCACCGGGTTGACCGAGATGCCGGGAACGACCACATTGAGCGATGAGGTGCGGTTGTTCAGCGAATCAACGACACGGTTCGTCGTCGAAGTGCAACCGCAACACGTTGAGCAATTCAAAAACACATTCGCCAAGTTACCATGTGCGAAACTCGGTCACACCGTGGCCGAACCGCGACTGCGGGTTGCGGGCGGGAACGGCGAATGGCTGATTTGGACGAAGCTCGCGGAGTTGAAAGAGGCGTGGCAAAAGCCGCTTCGCTGGTAATACCGACACGACAACGTCGAACCAAAAAACACCACGAACCGCATTCCGCTAACGTAGAATGCGGTTCGCTGTTTATCATGGTGTTGGACACTGGGATATTGAAGTTGTGGAGATGTGGATGAACAAGTTGACCCGGCCCGGCGCATTTCTCGTCGCAACCTGTCTGTGCTTCCTGATCGCCATTCCGCGACAAGCTCCCGCCGCCCCACCGCCGGATGAACGCGAGGAGGTGGACAAAGTCAATAAAGCCATTGATCGCGGTGTGCAGTATCTGTCGATCCGCT
>JANLRE010000811.1:0-1409 GCA_031368205.1 Fimbriiglobus sp.
CACCATGCTGGGCGTGCGTGCTGGCGTGTTAGTAGGTACCGGCGGCGGAACCGGGGCGGGGGCGTGTGCGGTGAAAATCTCCCGGCACGAAGGGCACCGCATTGACTTGCCCGCGACGTCCGGGTTCAGTTGAAATTGCGATTCGCAATGGGGGCATTCCACAGTAATCGTCACAGGCTATCCCCGAAGCAGAACGGTGAATCCGCGAGACCTGCTCGCATTCTAAAGTCGCAACGCCCGGACTGGAACGCCGTTTGTTAAGACTTCCGCCGGGTTCTGCAAAATGCCCCGCCACGCACGCACATCAATTCAGCTTGTCGTTAGAATAGGAAATTATTCCGGAATTTACCTTGCTCGCTTGAACAGGTTGCGAGTACCCTTGTTTTAAGGCTTGTAAAAAGCCCGCCGAAGTGACACAGTTCCCGCACGGATACTCCCGATGCAACCGCTCCAATCGGCCCGTGGGTTTCGGACTTTTCTGCACGAGTCCCAGTCGCTGAGCAATCGGCGTTATCGTCTCGGGCTGTTTACATTGGAAGACCGCCAAGCGGCGGGCAGTTTGATGGACATGTTGCTAGCCGGTGCGATGGCGTCCGATCAGGCGCAACCGATTTCCACACCAACGGACAACCCGCGATTTAGTGTCGTGTCGGCTTCGCCGTTACCAGCGATCGCCGAAGACAATGCCGCCGTTACGCTGTTGGGTCGGACTCATGACGAGGCGGCGAACGACCAATCGGTGGCAGCGAATCCGCTGGGCACCTTCGCCGGGGAGGGTGGCGGGCAGTTCATCGGGTTTGGGGATCTTGATGCCGTGACGAACGCTGCCCCGATTTCGGTTGGTGACTTCCGAGTCGCGCCATCGGCGTTTCAATCCCCGAGCGGTCCGGTTGATGAATCGGTGTCGCCCCCGTTCAGCCGATCCACCCCACAGCCAACCCCTGCACCTGAAGCCACCTCGATGGACTCCAACAACCCATCCGCCGCCCAAGTCGCCGCGTACTTGGCCGCAATCGGAACCAACCCCACCCCACCGAAGTTCGAGAACCCCACCGTCTCGTTTGGCCCGATGTATGGCTACAGCGGTGGCGGGAAGGTAATCCTCATTACCAAGGCCGTCGTCACGGAAGTCGAATACCTCGGCGACGTGATCCGCATCGCCGCCGACCCCGGCACGCCGGCATACCCAATGACCGGGCCGCAATATCTCGACAACAACGCAAACGGGATCATCGAACCGGAACAAGGCGACCTACAACTGCCCGTGGCTTACCCACGCAATTCGTATGGGGTCGTGACGGCGAAATTCAAGATTGAGACGACTGAGATGAAAGGATTTCCCCCCGGCACGGGCGAGGTGCTGATCAAAGGGACGAGTCCTAATTCCGGCATCCATATCCCGCCGACTT
>JANLRE010000818.1:0-1895 GCA_031368205.1 Fimbriiglobus sp.
GTCCGAGGTAGCCCCGACTCACGACACCTTTCTCAAGCAACTCTCGACTGACCCGCTTCACCAGATTCGCCGGGATGCTGAACGAAATGCCGCTGTTGCTGCCGTTGTTCGTCGCAATCGCCGTGTTGATCCCGACGACCAAGCCGTTCATGTCCACAAGCGGTCCGCCACTGTTGCCGGGGTTGATCGGCGCATCGGTTTGCAGAAATTCTTTGATACGGATCGTCGAACCCAAGCTGATTTGGCCGCGGTCACGCGCCGAAATAATCCCGTGCGTTACGGTTTGATGGAGACCGAACGGACTTCCGAACGCCAGCACCCACTGACCGATTCTGACACGGTCACTATCCGCCAAGTCAAGCGTCGGCAGGTTGTCAGTGGGAAGTTTCAGGATGGCAATGTCGGACTCGGGGTCGGTCCACGTTCGTTCCGGTTGCAGGATGCGGCCATCGGCCAACGTCACGGTGATCTCGGCTGTCTTGGCACCACCGACGACGTGGTTGTTCGTGATGACATAACACCCCCGAAAACCACTGAGACGAACGATGACCCCGGACCCCGATTATTCGACGGGCTTGGATCGACTCGCTCCCGCTGAACCCGCAGTTGTTGAAGGCTTTAACGCATCCACTGTCACGACCGAAGGACCGACTTGGCGGATCACTTGGTCAAATCGCTCCGGTCCAAAGTCCGCAACGGACGACGGCGGAGCGGGCAGGGGACTTGCCGATTGAGCAATCGCGGAGGGCCGATTTTCCAACACGGCATTGGCGACAAATCCACCCAAGAATCCGCTACTAGCCAGTAAGTACAGACTGAGCATCCGGCGATTCATGACAGATCTGCCAATCAACGGGGCGAACGGGGAATGACTTGTCGAAAACCGACGTGATTTACTGTACCCGGTGAACGGGATCGAAACTTGAGGCAAAGCCAAAGTGTTGCAGTTCAATCGTTGAAATGGCATCATACAAAACGAAAAAAGCCCGCAGGTTGCCGAACCTGCGGGCATGAAAGAAGCTGTGCAATCGGTTTACTTGCTCAAGTCGATTTCCAACTCCGAGAGTGAAAAATCACGGTCATCGCTGGATGCATCGCTGAGTTTGTTCCAATCCGTGGCCATGCGATCCTGGAGCCAAGACGAATCGGTTTCCGATTCGCGTTGGCACTTGATGCACAGCACGCTGTACGGCAATGCATTGAGGCGGGCGACGGGGATTTTCATCTCACACCCGTTACACACGCCGTACAACCCTTGTTTGATGCGCCGAAGGGCGACTTCAATTTGGGACAGTTCTTTGGCTTCCAACTCGGCGAGTTGGGAGGCCACTTCTTCACCGCTCGTTTCAAACGCGGCATCGGCGGCGTCACCGCTGGAGTAGGAATTCTTCTGCGCCAATTCGTCCAGATCGGTTCCCAGTCGTTTCCGCAATGAGTTACGACGGGTCAACAGAATTTTTGTGATCCGGAGTAAGGCTTCGCGTCGAGCCATGCTGCACCCCTTGTTTATTGTGGGAACACTACCAAGCAAATGCCGGGGATGTTCCTGGAGTTTTGAGAGAGATCAAAGGACTAATCGTCCCAAGTGAGTACCGATTCGTCTGCCACAGTATTAGGGCGAAATGCGGCGAACAGTAAAGTTCGTCGGCATTTATTGGGAAATGGTTTGATATCGTTTGAGAATTCTTCCCAAATCCGCACCAATGCCTAATCCCAACCCAATGTTTCGCAACAGCTTAGAGAGAGCGAGCCGGAAATCGGGTTCGCCTGTTCAAAAAACAGAATTGAGCGAAGTGAATATCAAAGTGACTGTTAGCAGAATTCACTTCCGAAGCCAGTCGCAGCAAGTTTGTTAAGCCGTATTTTCTGTAAGTTGTTGTTGGATAGCGGGTTGT
>JANLRE010000838.1:0-1024 GCA_031368205.1 Fimbriiglobus sp.
TGTGGCGAGGCCCGTGGCTGGATCAAACGCCGGGAGGTTAACGGAAGCCACTGAATCGACATACCCACGTCCCACAAAGTACACAGACTTTGCATTAAGACCCGTTCCGATCCGAAGCTGTGGCTGAGGTGGTTGCGGTTGTGGTGGTGATGGTAATGGCGTTGGTGGCGTCTGGGGTACGAACGTAATCGGTTGCCCTTCGTAATTCACAACAATGTTACCGAAACTATCCGTGCCCGAAGCCAGGAATCGGAAGTAGAATCGGCTGTAACCCGCAGAGGTAGCTACAGTGTTGACTCCGGTGCTAGCCAAGGTTGAACCGTTGGCGGCTGATGCAGGAAGCGCTTCCGAAGCCACTTCAGTAAACCAGGGGCGACCGGCAAAAGTGGTTGCCGATGTGTTTCCAGTTGCGATTGTGTTTCCACTCGTAGTGTCCACTTGAACTCCAACGCCCAGCGCGCTGCGGTCGATGATCGCGGTGAACTGGCTGCGTAGGTCGCCGGGGACTTGGTTGAACGCTTCCCGCCTCAACAGTTCCTTACCAGGGTAGCCCGTCGTATCGGTTTCAAAGTACCCGATCGTGAAGACGACCATGTACGTGTCGCTCACGGTCGTGATGTTGTTGTACGCCTTCCGCAACGGCTCCAGGTCCGCGTAGGAGTGCTTGTTCCCACTGTTATACGCGACAGTGGAGGTGCTGAAGAGCGTCTTGTCGTCTAACATAGGCGTCGGTTTACGGCGACGCAAAATCGTGGACTCCACATCCGTCGGGCTGAGCACACCGGCGGTCGCGGTGAAGTTGGCGACACCGAGGCCCTTGAACGGTCGATCCGCACCAGGCATATTAGTGGCCGCATCGAGTTCATCTTTTGTGATGCCAACCACTGGTGGCACGCCCATCCAACCAGGGCTACGTGTGGCTTTCAACCCGTCCCAGATCGCGGTCAGGTCGGTTGCTGTGAAGTTGTTGACGGCTTGCGGGTCCATTAGCGCATCGAACACCTTCGATCGCAGGGTCGTTGTG
>JANLRE010000879.1:0-2256 GCA_031368205.1 Fimbriiglobus sp.
TCAGCGTCAGCGAAAAAGCCTGGAAGAAAATCGACGCGACGCCGGTCCGCAACTTTTATCTCGACTTGCGACGGTATAAAAAATCCCTACTCGAAAGCGACACACCCTTCACACCGGCCAACACGCTCATCAAAGCCCAGCAAGTCAGTCTGAAGAAAATCCGAGCCGAAGGAATTGAAAACCTCTGGGCACGCCACGCCAAGATCGCCAGCGCTTGCCGGGCGGCCGTGCAAGCAATGGGTTTGGAACTCTTCGCCGAACGCCCGAACAACGGCCTCACGGTCATCACCGTTCCGGCGGGTCTCGACGGCAGTGCCGTGTTAAAGAAGATGGAAAAGCAACACGGCTTCAAACTCGCCGACGGCCAAGACAACATGAAGGGCAAAATCTGGCGGCTGTCCCACATGGGTTACACCGACGCCTTCGACGTGTTGGGCGCCATCGCGGCAATGGAACTTGTGCTGATCGAATGCGGCTACAACCTCGACCCCGGCATCGGCGTGACCGCGTTCCAAAAATCCTACATCGGGAAATAGTCAGAATCTGTCTTGGCGTTCCCGGCGAACCGTCGACGTGAGTCGCCGGGTGAAACCTTCCTGTTGTTGGTGGCAGTCCACCCGGCAGCTAACGCAGCCGGTTCGCCGGGAGTCCGGAGACACCTCTTTCAGCATGATCTTACTCCCATTTCTGCCGATCGCGGCAAGTTCGCGGCAACCCGGCGTTCGTTCGGCACACCGTTCGCCCCAGAAACGCTTGCCGGGGCGGGGCGGGGGACTAAGGATAGTATTACGGACCCATCGCCCGGCTTCGGATACTACCGGGCTTTATCTTCGGAGCCACCCCACAATGGCCGCTTTGACCGTTGCCGACTCTTACAACCGCGACCTGATCGAAGATGCTTACTTGAAGTGGCAACACAGCCCGCAATCGGTGGATCCGACGTGGCAGGCGTTCTTCGCGGGGGCGGAGTTTGCGGGAAATGGCGTCGGGCAAAAGTTGGCGGGATCGCCGATCGCCGTTGACTTCCGCCTGCAATCGGGCGTGGTGCGACTCGTGAATTGGTACCGGCAAGTGGGTCACTTCCAAGCTCACATTGATCCCCTTCAAGACAACCCACCCTTACCGCACCCACTGTTGAAGCTTGAGAATTTCGGCCTGACCGATGCCGACCTCGACAAAACGGTTGATGGTTCGATGGTCTTCGGCATCAACGGTGTGACAACGCTCGCTGAATTGCTGGCGATGTTGAAGGCGACCTATTCCGGGCGGATCGGCGTCGAGTTCATGCACATCGACGACCTGGAGAAACGCAAGTGGCTCGGCACCCGCATGGAGCCGATTCGCAACAAACCGACGCTCGATTTGCGGCAAAAATATCGCATCCTGATGACGCTGCACTGGGCGGCGCACTTTGAAAACTACCTGCACACCAAGTTCGTCGGGCAGAAGCGGTTCTCGCTCGAAGGCGGCGAAACGCTGCTGCCGATGCTCGACGCCATCGTGCAGAAATCGCCGAGTGTGGGCGTTCAGGAAATTGTAATCGGGATGGCCCACCGCGGCCGGCTCAACGTGTTGGCGAACACGTTGCAGAAGCCGTTCGAGCAAATTTTCAACGAGTTTGAAGACCTGTACATGCCGGAATCGACGAAAGACGGCGACGGCGACGTAAAGTATCACATGGGCTTTTCGTCCAACATCGCCACAACGGGCGGCGGTCAGGTTCACGTTTCGCTCTGCCCGAACCCGAGCCACTTGGAAGCGGTGAACCCCGTCGTCGAAGGCCGCGTGCGCGCCAAGCAGCGCATCCACGGGGACACCGAACGCAGTCGCGGTTTGCCACTTCTGATCCACGGCGACGCGGCGTTCATGGGCCAAGGTCTCGTGGCCGAAACGTTGAACATGGCCAACCTCACCGGGTACCGAACCGGCGGCACGCTCCACATCGTCATCAACAACCAAATCGGCTTCACGACCAACCCGCGCGACGCCCGATCGACGCAGTATTGCACCGACCTCGCCAAGTTCATCCAAGCGCCGATCTTCCATGTGAACGGGGAAGACCCCGAGGCGGCGGTCTACCTGTCGCAACTCGCGCTGGAGTACCGGCAACAGTTCAAGAGCGATGTCGTCATCGACATGGTTTGCTACCGCAAGTACGGCCACAACGAAGGGGACGAACCCGCATTCACGCAGCCCGTTGAGTACCGCAAAATTAAGGCGAAGAAGCCGGTACAGGTCGTCTACACCGAACAACTC
>JANLRE010000967.1:0-1806 GCA_031368205.1 Fimbriiglobus sp.
CGTGGCGAATCGCCGCCCGCGACCGATTCCTGACCGTGTGAACGAATCAAGACTTTTCACCACGAATCAAACGAATCAGACGAATAAAACTTTTCACGGCCAACGAGCTGGGAGTTGGGAAACCGATCCCGATTTCATTCGTGTGATTCGTGTGATTCGTGTGATTCGTGGTGCCTGACGGTGTGAGTTACCGCACCGCGTTGAGGTCGAAGTGTGGGTTCTGAATGATGGCAAACACGTTGCCGAACGGGTCGTGGAATTTGGCCACAAGAATCCCCCCACCGACATCCTGAACATCACCATCCGACTTGGCGCCTAACTCGGTCAGCCGCGCGGACGCGCCGTGAACATCGGCGACGCCCCAATACGCTTGCGTCCCGTCCACGCTCGGCTTGCCGTCGGGAATCAACCCGAGTTCAAACCCGCCGACCGCGAACCCGACGTAAAACGGCTGGTCGAAGTACGGCTCAAACCCCAACACGTTCGCGTACCACGCCTTCGCCGCGTCCAAGTCTGCAACCGGGTAGATGACCGTGCGTAAGCCAAGAATCATGGGTGAACTCCTGATAAAACTCGGTGAGTTGACTTCAAATCCGTTCTGGATGAGAATGGACACCGTGTGACTCGACCCGTCTTCCGGGGACGGCGCGACCGCCCCCGACCTGGATTCTTATTATGGCTAAGTGGCACGTGTTTGTAGTTGTCGGGGTACTTTGTGTTGGCACAGGGGTCGCTCCGGGCCAGCCGCCGCAACCTCCCGTTGAGCAACAAGCCGCGATGAAGAAGTTGGACTTCCTCATCGGCCAGTGGCAAGGCGAGGGGTGGATGGAGTTCGTGCCGGGGCAACGACGAGCCTTCAAGGGGAGTGAAGTTGTTCGTAGCAAACTCGACGGGCTGTTACTCGGCATCGACGGAATCCATCGCGCCCCGGTCGGCGCGAAGGGGGTTGAGACCGTCATCCACAGCGCCTTCGGACTGTTGCGGTACGACGAAAAAGCGAAGCAGTATCGGTTTCAAGCGTTCACGACGCACGGAAACTACGAAGACGCCGAAGCCAAGGTGACCGACGGTCAACTCGTGTGGGGGATGGTCATCCCGCAGTTCGGCGAGGTGCGGTACACCATTAAACTGGACGAAAAAGGCCAGTGGTTCGAGGTCGGCGAGCAGATCAACGACGGCAAAGTCACACGCAAATTCTTCGAGATGACGCTCAAACGGATCGACGCGAAGTAAGCGGCCGATCCTCAACTAAAACGTGAACCCGTACAACAGCGCCACGATTGGGAACACGCCTTTGGCACCGCGGGTGAGCGGGGCGGCAACGCCGAGTTTTAGCCCGATCTCGGTGGCGCCACCATCCGTGGATTTGCGACGCCAGACAAAGTCGGCATCCGCCAGAATGAAACCAACTGAGCATTAGCGGTCAAACAGCACGAAGGCGTAGACCCACGCCATATCGACACCGGGTCGGAATAGAACTTCGATGAGTAACAGAATACCAAGGCCAATGATGACAAATATCGCTGGCTTTCGCGCTCGTTTCAAATTCTTGACGGCAAAGACGACTCCCCACAAGCAGACGATCGTTAATGGTGCAAGTATTGTGAACCAACGAATCAGATGATCCATTAAGCTGGGGCCGCTATTCATGTGAACCTCACGCCAATCAGTTTTTTAGCGTAGCGAAATCGAACCCCCGAACCATCAACCGTCTGAGAGACCATACGGCAAAGGATCGTGTTCTAGAGTGTTGTATCCCAACACGTTAGGAGCAACTCATGTCGGCATCGAAACTTCAGCGGCGGG
>JANLRE010000980.1:0-1772 GCA_031368205.1 Fimbriiglobus sp.
CCACAGCGACCACTGGGTCGGCACTGCCACAACACTTCCCAGCACGCCGATCGGGGCGAGTAGCATCAACAGGAACCCACTCACCAAGGCGATCGACGTGAGCACCACAATCGGCGGCCCGATTAGTATCCCCACTGGTGAAAAAACATGCTGGTCCGCCAGCAAAAGTGGTGCGTTCACAGCGGTGATGAGTAGCGTGATAAGGTAGGCCATTCCCACAACACGAATCCCACTGCGTGCCAGTTTGAACCACAGCGGCCGCGAGTCATCAATGAGTTGTTCCATCGGTGTGAGTGGGTTCGGAACAAGCCAGCGACCCGCTCCCCAAATCAACGCGAACACCGATAAAAACGAAAACTGACAACCCAGCGTGAACGGGTCGGTTGGGTTCAGCACGACGATGATGAGCCAGCCCAATGCGAACGTGTTGGCGGCCATCGTCGGGCGGCGCAAGATCAAGCCGCCACACGCAATGGTCACCATCACAGCAGCCCGCACTCCGGACGGCCGGAGACCCGTCAACACGGTGTAGCCGACGATGATGACCAGCACCACCCACGCACCGTGAACCCGGCGGACACCAAACGCCCGCATGACGACCCACAGAAAACCGGCGAGCACGGCGAGATGTTGCCCGGAGATTGCCAGCGCGTGGACAACCCCGGTGCGGATGTAGGCTTCCCACTCCGTTCGTTCCATTGCGGACCCGTCACCCAATAGCAGTGCCATTGCGGTGCCGGATTGTTGCTTCGGAAGATAATCGAGCAGGGACTGAGTCGCTTGGCGACGAATGGCCGCGAGTAAGCCAATTGGTGTGGTGTTGCCCGTATCAAACCGTGTGATCGCGTCGGCGTCCGAAATCCGCACCTCGGCCCGGATCCGTTGATCCAACAGGTAACTGGAATAATCACCTTCACCAGGATTTTGTGGCGGACCGGGGCGAAACATCGTACCGAAAAGCTCGACGCCGTCACCGGCCTGAAGGCCGCTTAACGGGGGTTCGCCGACCGCACCCGCATCGCGGACGGCACTCAAGCGCACCAACCCAGAAGCCGTTGCCCAGGCACCGTCCCGCGATGCCACAGCGCTGACCCGCAAAATGACCGCGTCCCGGTCACCCCGATGCACTGGCTCCAGCGGATCGGTGCGTGGGGCGAATCGAGTGATCGGGTCGTCGGTCAACGCGCCCCGCAGCCGAACGAGTTGAGGTTCCGCACTCGCGGTTTCGCCGATGTCGTCGGGTGGAAAACTGTTGCGGTGCGTGTGGTGGTACACGGCTGCCAGTGACGCAAACATCAGCCAAATCAAGCCGACCGCGAGTTGGGGTCGAATCGGGCGGACAATCATCCAACCGATCAGCGCACCAGTCGCAACCAGCAATCCCGCACCAAGCGTCACGCCGTAATACCGATCGACAACCAGTCCACAACTCGTGGCCAAGGCGACGGGAACTAGCGGCGCGGTGGCAAATTCTTGCCACGCGACCAACTCGGGTGTCGGTGGCAGGTCACTGGTATCAGCGATTGGGTTTTGGGCGTTCATGTCGTCACGGAGTGTACGCTATTCAGGCGGGACATCGACGGTTTGACCGAAGAATCTCGACCGCCACTGGGCGAACGGGGGTCGTTCTGCTGAAATGTGACGATGCGAACGATTCACCTCAATCTCGGGCCGCGAGCTTACGACATCGCGTTGACCACCGCCGATTTAGCGGGTTTCGGGCCGTTTGCGCGTCGGGTTTGCACGAAAGCGAAGTCCGCATTCGTCGTCGG
>JANLRE010001067.1:0-2116 GCA_031368205.1 Fimbriiglobus sp.
TCTTGAGTGCAACCGCCGAGAGTAGAAACACTCCAGCGAACAAAGCAATAGCTCGATTAGCCATAAGTATCGCTTTGTTCTTTCCGTGTCAGCAAGTTTGCAGCTACCAGCATTTCTAAACGTCGTAACTGTGTCAACAACAAAGTTACCGTTTTTGTTGCTTCTGTGTTTTGATTGCGTTTTCGATGTTGTCCACTATTGACACGCCAAAAGCCAAAGTACCCCACTACTACAAGTCATGCTCTTGGTAGACTAATTTTCTCTCCGTTATCCGCTGCCCGTTCACGCGGGGCGTCTTCAGGAACAAATCATGCTGCGTTTTGTAATGGTGATGGCACTCGGGCTGGTGGCCTCGATTGGGGCGGCGGCGGATTGGCCGGAGTTTCGTGGGCCGGAGGGTAAGGGCGCGTACACGGGCAAGCCGTTGCCACTCACCTGGGGTCCGGATACGAACGTCACGTGGAAAACAGCGATTCCCGGCCTGGGGTGGTCGTCGCCAATTGCGGTGAAAGGGAAGTTGTACTTCACGACTGCTGTGGAGGTAATGAACAACGGGCAGAAAGATTTCAGCCTCCGCGCGGTGTGCGTGGATGCCGAATCCGGTTCGCTGAATTGGAACCACGAACTGTTCGTTGAAGACGGCAAAACCGCACCGTCGCCGCACAAGAAAAACAGCCACGCTAGCCCGACGCCGGTTTCCGACGGCACCCACGTTTGGTTCCACTTCGGCCACATGGGCACGGCGTGTTTGGACCTGTCCGGGAAGGTCGTGTGGCGGACACAAGAGCTAGAGTACAGCCCCGTCCACGGCAACGGTGGGTCGCCAATTCTGGTCGATGACTTAGTCGTGTTTTGCTGCGACGGGAAAGACGAACCGTTTGTCGTGGCACTCGACCAGAAGACCGGCGACGTGCGCTGGAAGACCCCCCGCAAGAGCGGAGCGTTGCTCGCGTTCTCGTTCGCAACCTGTCAACTGATTGAACATAACGGAAAGCGCGTGATCGTTAGCCCGGCGAGCAACTTCTGCATGGGCTATGACCCCAAAGACGGCCGCGAACTTTGGCGGGTGAAGTACCCGAAGGCGGGGTGGTCGTTGATCTCGCGGCCCGTTTATGCCCACGGCCTCGTGTACGTTTGCACGGGTTATGCCAACCAACACCTCATCGCGTTTAAGCCCGAAGGCACTGGCGACATTACGGCAAATATCGTCTGGCAAGTCGCCCGCAACGTGGCCAACACGCCGACCCCGCTCATCATCGGTGACGAGTTTTACATGCTCGCCGATGCGGGTTTCTTCACCTGTTACGACGCCAAGACCGGCAAAGTGCATTGGTCCGAACGCCTCGCCGGGAAAGCGTACTCGGCCTCGCCGATCGTGTCCGACGGCAAAATTTACGTGACCAGCGAGGACGGCGTCGGACAGGTCATCGCCGCCGGGAAGGAGTTCAAAGAGGTGAGCAAAAGCGAGATGAAGGAGAAAACATTCGCCACCTTCACGCCCGTCGATGGCGGCCTGTTCGTGCGAACCGAAAGCCAGATTTTCCGGTTCGACGAGAAGAAATAGCCACCGGGTGGCTATTTCGCTGCGGGCTTAGGCAGGAGGTCTCGGAGTCCGCTCAGACCCTCTTTCGCATCGAAGGGCAGTGCTACGGAAACCCACGTGCCTTCAAGCCCGATCGTCGGTGACTTCGCCGCCAGCGCATTGGCGAGTTGGTCTTGAAGCTTGGTTGCGGAGGCGGTGTCTGGGGTGCGAACGCCGGCCCGGAGTTGCAACTCCGGCTCCAGTGACAACCCGATGGCAGCAGCCCGCAGTGTTGCCAAGCGGGCCGGCAAATCCGGTTGTTTCAAGGCTTGGGTGGCAAGGGTGATGGTCGGCTTCTTGCCCCATTCCTCGGAGTCAGTTGCCGCCCATGCGAAACTCGCCGGACTCAGTTTGGTCAGCGATTCCCGCAGACCTGTCGTCAGTTGATCGGGAGCCGTGAGGGTGCCGCTGACGGCGTCCAGGTCTTTCGCGTCCGTGGCAAACAGGTACGGCCCGGCGTCCAAAATCGCCAGTTCCATCGGCAGGTTGGCCACGGTCACTTTATAGCGCGTCGAACCAGCCACGCCCTTGATC
>JANLRE010001071.1:0-1369 GCA_031368205.1 Fimbriiglobus sp.
GGCAAACTTCCTGGCGGCACCGATCCGGATGCGCGAGCCACGTTGCAGATCGTTTCGGCTACCGGCGCCGCGTTCGGTTGTATGATCGGCGCACTGCTCGCCGAGCGGTTCGGGCGACGGCTGATCTACGCGATTCTCTGCGTATTGTCGCTGACCGCGATGGTGAGCTTCTACCGGCTGAACACCGAGTACAACACGGCGTTCATCGCGTCAGCGGGGTTGCTTGGGATGATCTCGGCATCGTTCTACGGGTGGCTGCCGCTCTACCTGCCGGAGTTGTTCCAGACCTCGGTGCGGGCCACCGGCCAAGGGTTCGGCTTCAACTTTGGCCGCATCATCGCGGCGGCAGGGAACCTGCAAATGGCGAACTTGCTGGCGCAGTTTGACAACGACTACAGCCGTGCGTGTGCCGTGGTCGCCGGGGTGTACTGCATCGGCCTCGTGCTCATCGCCATCGCCCCCGAGACACGCGGGAAACCACTGCCGGAATAAAGGCATTTCTCACGCAGAGACGCGGAGACACAGAGAGAAGAAAAATTCAATTTTCTCTCTGCGCCTCGGCGTCTCTGCGTGAGAAATTCTTACATACCGTTGGCGATCCTTTTGATTCCGTCTTTCATCAACGCGGCGCCAAAGTTGATCAATAACCCCAGCCGGAAATCGAGTAGCCGACAGTATGTCAGTACCTGCTTGGCATGAACCGGGTGCAGTTGCTCAACCGATTTCAATTCGACGACCACGCATTCTTCAACTATTAAATCAGCACGAAATCCCTCGTCGAACGTCAAATCCGCGTACCGAATCGCCACCGGGACTTGACGGCGGACTCGTAAACCGCGCATCGTCAGTTCTTTTCAAGAACCGCCTCGTAAACCGTTTCGAGCAACCCAGGTCCGAGCGTCGTGTGAATCTTGAAGGCGGCATCGACAATGACTCCGGAGATTTCATTGATGTGCATGATGCCTCACTTATCTCACGCAGAGGCGCAAAGACGCAGAGAGAAGAATTGAAACTTGTCCAAAATGTACTTCCAATCGCTCACACAACGCAAGAAAAATATTCTTCTCTTTCTCTCTGCGTCTCCGCGTCTCTGCGTGAGATACTTCTTGGTTTAGAACGGGTGTTGGACGCCGTACCAGATTTGCACCGGCGTGGCGGCGTTGATGGTCTTGC
Organism: Fimbriiglobus sp.; assembly: GCA_031368205.1. Lineage (GTDB taxonomy): Bacteria > Planctomycetota > Planctomycetia > Gemmatales > Gemmataceae > Fimbriiglobus. The sequence continues at coordinate 1,174 of JANLRE010001071.1, forward strand.
TGACATCCAGGCGGATCGTGGCGCGCTCGATGAAGCTGAAGAACGCCAAGTCCAACCGCAACCCCGCGCCGACGGCGTGCGCGACGCCGCCGACGTTGCGGCGGTCGTTGTACACGGCCCCGACATCGTAGAAGAGAGCCAGAGATAGGTTTCGCCCGCCGACGACATCGTCGGCGACGTTCCAGCGGACGTTGCG
>JANLRE010001076.1:0-1193 GCA_031368205.1 Fimbriiglobus sp.
CGCCCCTCGACCTGAAGTTCACCGACCCGGCTGGTCTGAACCCGGAGCAAAAGGCGACGTGGGACGAGTATTACAAGCCCCGCAACGCCGCGTTCGAGGCAAACAAGCCGACCGGCAAAGACCTCGTGCGATGGAAGTACAACCGCTACCTGCACGACTACCTGGGGTGCATCAAAGCCGTCGATGAAGGCGTGGGCAAGGTGCTGGACTACTTGGACGCCGAAGGGCTTTCGGACAACACCATCGTCGTTTACGCCTCCGACCAGGGATTTTATCTCGGCGAACACGGCTGGTTTGACAAGCGATGGATTTTTGAAGAATCGCTCCGCACACCACTTCTGGTGAAGTGGCCCGGCGTCACCAAACCGGGCACCGTGAACGCGGACATCGTCAGCAACCTCGACTTCGCCGAAACCTTCCTAGACGCCGCCGGAGTTGCCATTCCCAAAGAAATGCAAGGCCGCAGCCTGAAGCCGGTAATGAAGGGCGAAACCCCCGCCGATTGGCGCAAGAGCTTCTACTACCACTACTACGAATACCCCGGCCCGCATAACGTCGCCCGGCACTACGGTGTGGTCACCGACCGCTACAAACTCGTCCGCTTCTACGAACCCGGCACGGCATACTGGGAACTGTTCGACCGCAAAACCGACCCGCAAGAACTCCTCAGCGTCTACGGCAAACCCGAGTACGCCGCCACGCAAAAAGAACTCCACGTCGAGTTGGACAAGCTCCGACGCGACCTCGCCGTCCCCAACCCCGACCCAGAAGAGACGAGGATCCGCCCGAAGCAGGGGAAGTAGAGGTAAGGTATGGAGAGAAGAAACGGACACACGGAGGACCACCAATGCCTGATGATGACATTGTCACCTACAACGGGGTGTCGATGCGGCGGGACTATGCGGAGTCGTTGATGGCGACGCAGTTGTGTACGCACTATCGGGGTCATCGAAAACGGTTCCTGCGGATTCCGTTGGGTAGCGAAGTCGGGATGAAGTTCCGCACCCAGGGCCATGCGATTTGCCCCTGTTGCAATGCAATCGTGGGGCAACTCCACGACCCGTTGTGCGAGTACGAAGAGTGCCCCCGGTGCCAGTCTCAAGTGATGTCCTGTGACTGCGAGTTCTTCACCGAAGACGCGGTGCATTGAACTTTCTCCCATAACGACGCAACCTACGGTAGCCGTGGGTTGC
>JANLRE010001086.1:0-10479 GCA_031368205.1 Fimbriiglobus sp.
CATCGACTCTTCCGCCGAGCGGACCAGAATCGGGATCATCATAATTGCCAGCGTCACCGACCCGGCGATGCCCGAATACCCCCACGGGCGGCCACCCAACCAGAATGGGTAGACGAGCAGCGCATACCCAAAGATGCCGATGACGATGGAGGGTACGCCGCCGAGTAGTTCGGTCACAAAGCGGACGAGCTTGGCGGTCGGTGACCGGCGGGCTTCGGACAAGTACACGGCAGCCATCAAGCCAATCGGGACCGCGACGACTGTTGCGAGCGAGACGATCATAACGCTGCCGATCATGGCATGGCCGACGCCACCGCGTCGGATGGGCCGATCGAAATCATCCAGTGGCATGGGGGCGCCGGTTGCCTTGGCCTGCTTGTATTTCTCGAACACTTCGTCCGTCAACGCAGGCCGACCCCGTTCCACGAACAAGCTCACTTCCAGTGCCGACACCCCGCGCACCGTGATGTAACCCAGGATCAGAAACAACGGCACCACGGTGAGGGCAAAGCTACCGAACAACCCCCCGACCATCACGCGACTCCAGATCCGCGAACGGGACGAAACCCCTTCGCGCGCGGGCACGTGCTTCGGCATCGGCAGCCGTTCGGCGGGCGAATCCGTTACGACGACAACGGGTAGCGGTCGTGCTTTCGGCCCGCCGGTCAGTTGATTTAGCAGGAATCGCGCGAGTATGTTGAACCCGGCGGTCACGACGAGGAGGACGAGTGCGAGGGCAATCAACGCCGCCCGGAACTCCGGTTCGTCCGCTTCGTTCAACTGGTTGGCAATCCGGCTGGCAATGGTGTCGCCGAGGGCAAACGGGCTAAGTTCGATGACCGCTTGGTTGCCGATCAGCATGGTTACGGCCATCGTTTCCCCGAGTGCCCGCCCCAGCGCCAGGAAGCTCGCGGCAATGATCCCCGGTCGCGCATACGGTAACACCACGCTCCAAATCGTTTGCCAACGGGTGGCGCCCAAAGCTAACGAACCTTCCCGCTGCGATCGAGGCACGGCTTGGCAAACGTCGAAACTGATCGCGGTGATGTACGGGAGGATCATGATTGAAAGAATGATCCCCGCCGACAGGATCCCGTTGCCGCCGGTGTTCGGGCCGCCGAGTTGATTGAAGACCAGTTGCACGACAGGTGCTAGAACGAACACCCCCCAGAACCCGTAGACCACGCTCGGAATCGCCGCGAGTAGTTCGATCAGAAACGCCCCGACTTTGCGAATCATCGGCGTGGCAATTTCGGACAAGAATGCCGCCGAGGCCACACCCAGTGGCACCGCGATTGACATGGCGATGATGGACGTGATGACGGTGCCGTAGATAAACGCCAACGCGCCGAACGTCGGGGAAGGTTTCGGCACACCCGCTCCCGGATCGGCGGGTTTCGGGATCCAATCTTGACTGGTGAAAAGTTGAAACTCACCGGCCCGTTTCAACGCGGGGAACGCATCCAGAACCAGAACCAAGACAAGCAAGGCGACCAATGTCAGGATGAACAGCCCGGCCGCTTTCGTGGCCGCCGAGAACAGCATCTCCGGCCACGTCGATGGCGACCGCGCAACGGTATCAGTAGCCATGCAAAGTAGTCCCAATTGAAGCAGTGGTCGTCGTGGAGAGAACCAGACCCCGCGCAACGTACTCTAGTGAACTACAAAGAATGCTAGAAATGGGAGGGGCGTCACCGTGAAGTTCACGTGAAGGAATGCCGAGACCGACTCGGCGACCGATACCACACATTGAATCGGTTTCACGCACGGCAGCGGATTTTCCAGCCTAGGTTTCGGACTCTTGGCTTGCACTCCGGTCGGACTGGCCATAGCTTCTTACACATCTCGCAACATTACTCGCTGGGGTCTACCATGCGTCGTTCGCCTCGTGTCGGGTTTACGTTGATTGAACTACTCGTCGTGATTGCCATCATTGCGATTTTGATCGGGCTGCTGTTACCGGCGGTGCAAAAAATCCGCGAGTCGGCGGCACGGTTGAAGTGCCAAAACAACCTCAAGCAACTCGGCCTCGCCGCCCACAACTACCACGCGGCGACCGGGATGATGCCGCCCGGAATTGCCTACCCCGGCGCGGACAACCGCTACACCTCGCTGTTCGTTGAACTGTTGTCGAACTTGGAGCAAGGGCCGTTGCAGAAGCGTTGGGACTATCTTGTTCCCACGAACAACTTCGGCGGTGATGCGACAGTGGCGGCCACGCCGTTGGTGGGGTTGATTTGTCCCTCGGCGAGTCTCGACCAAAACCCGGTGCGGTTTGGTACGTTCACGATGGGGTTGAGCAGCTACGGCGGAAACGCTGGCAGCAAGTCGTTCCCGCCATCTCGGGCGACCAACGACGGGGTCTTCAGTTATTCCACCGCAGCCAAGCCGAACCAAGTGCGCATCACCGACATTACGGATGGCGCGTCCAACACGATCCTGTTCGGCGAGAAAACCATCGGCGATGGCAACCTTGATAGTTACCTGACTGCCCCGTTGCAACCGGCTCCGACACCGGCGTTGCAGTCGTCGGGCAGTTACGCCGGATGGGCATCGGTCCCCGGCCCGAACGCCGGCGCGGGTCTGTTAATGATCGGCACCCTCACGATCAACTTCAGCTTCCCGACACGTTACATCCCGCCAGTGCTACCGCCGAACACCACAGCACCGCCGGTGCCTTGGGGTGGCCAGGACGTGATTGCGTGGGATCGTTTGGGGGCTTACGGGAGCGCCCACACCGGGGGTGCCAACTTTACAATGGCGGACGGCTCCGTGCGATTCCTTCGCACCACAACACCGTTGCTAACATTGGTCGCCCTCAGCACCCGTGCTGGCGGCGAAGTGGTCGCGGCGGAGTGACGAACAAGGGCGGATGCCGAGTTGGCGTGCCAGTCGAACCGGCTGCGTTAGCTGCCGGGTGGTCAACCCAAGTCAGACGGGAGTGTTACCGTCGCCGTCTGACTCAGTGCCGGATTTGGCCTCCGCTGCCAGCCGGTCGAAGGCGTTCTCCTGTAACCAGGAATGCAACGCCCGGATCGCACCTGTGGCGTGCTCGCCCCAGTGGTGCCGAAACCCAAATCCCCACTCCCACACGGCCTGCACTCGCCGCCCGGCCTGGAACTCTCGCAGCCCGCTCTCCACGTCCCGGTAGATGTCGGCCAAATCGTCCGGGAGACTCCCGATGGTCGGCTCCTCGGGTGGAACGATGAACAGATCGGACACAGAGTAGTAGTAGTCAAGCGGCAGGCGGCCACAGGCGGTGTACACCTCTCGCCACTCTTTGTCTCCGATCCGTAGTGCGTCTGGTTGGTTAGCCAACTCCTCAGACCACGGAGGCGGTAGTTCCAGGGCGGCCAAATACAGTCGGGTGACTCGGAGCAGGCCGTTGCGGGCGGCATCCGCGCTGGTATCGGTGCCACTTGTCACCCACTCACAGAATGAGACAGCTTCCGACGCGAACCGTTCTACGGTATCCATTCGCAAGCCCCCATCGCCGAAATCGTTGATGGACATTACACAGTTGAGCTACCACCTGACCCAACCCGTTGTGAGAACACGGCGTGAGCATTGCGATAACTGCATGCTCAGTACGCTCGCGCGAACAAGACTCGCTTCGCGCTCGGCTTGCCGCTGACCATGCAGACGCCGGGTTCGGTGGGGCCGTCAAACGGGATGCACCGAATGGTGGCTTTGGTCTCTTCGCTGATCTTGGTTTCGGTTTCGGGCGTGCCGTCCCAGTGACCCCAGATGAACCCCGGTTGTTCGATCATTTCCTTGAACTCGGCGTAGTTGTTCGCCGTCCTCATCCCGTCGTCGCGGAACTTCTTGGCGCGATCGAACAGGTTCTTTTGGATCTCACGCAAGAGGTTGGCGATGTGCGACGCCGCACCCGTTAACGGGATGTCGAACTGCTTACCGGCTTTGCCGGGTGTGTCACGTCGGGCGACCGCACACGCTTGCTTGGCCATGTCCTTCGGTCCGATTTCGACCCGCACCGGAATGCCACGCAGCTCGTGTTCGGCGTAGCGGAAGCCGGGTTGCTTGTCGTACATCGTGTCCAGCTTCACGCCAATTGGTTCGTAGCCGAAGAAGTCGTCGCGGGGCAGGGCACGCAGTTCGGCGGCGAGTTGTTCGGCGGCCACGATCGCGGGCTTGCGTTCCTCGTCCGTGCGACCGAGTGGGCAAATCACAACATGCGTTGACGCCAAGCGTGGCGGGATTACCAGGCCATTATCGTCGGAGTGCGTCATAATCAACCCGCCGATCAGGCGGGTACTCGCGCCCCAACTCGTCGCCCACGGAAACTCACGTTGCCCCTTCTCATTTTGGAACGACACGTCGAACGCCTTGGAGAAGTTCTGCCCGAGGAAGTGCGAGGTGCCCGCTTGCATCGCCTTGCCGTCTTGCATCATCGCTTCGATGCACAGCGTGTAGATCGCACCGGGGAACTTTTGCCCGTCCGACTTCGGCCCGACCATCACCGGCATGGCCATGAACTCTTCGGCGAACTGCTGGTAGACCCGCACCATTTTGAGCGTTTCGTCCTCGGCCTCTGCGGCGGTGGCGTGGGCGGTGTGCCCTTCTTGCCAGAGGAACTCCGTGGTGCGCAAGAACAACCGCGTCCGCATTTCCCACCGCACGACGTTGGCCCACTGATTCACGAGAATCGGCAAGTCGCGGTAGCTCTGAATCCAGTCCTTGTAGGTCCGCCAAATAATCGTTTCCGACGTGGGCCGCACGATGAGCGGTTCTTCCAACTTCGCGTCCGGATCGACGTGCAACGGCTTGCCCTTCTCCGCCTTCAGCCGGTAGTGCGTGACCACCGCACACTCCTTGGCGAACCCCTCCGCCATCTCCTCTTCCTTCGCCAGATACGACATCGGGATGAACAGCGGGAAGTACGCATTCACGTGGCCGGTCTCCTTGAACAGCTTGTCCAGCCCGCGTTGCATCTTCTCCCAAATGGCGTACCCCGTCGGCTTAATCACCATGCACCCGCGCACGTCGGAGTTGTCCGCCAACCCCGCTTCCTTCACGATGTCCAGGTACCACTGGGGGTAGTCTTTCGCGCGGGGGGTAATCTTCTCAGCCATGAACGAACCCTTTGAAGCAGGCGGTAACAGTGTGAAGTGCAATTATACGAAAGGAGTGCGGGTACGGTGGGGATGTTCGGTGGGTATTAGCAGTCTATGTCGAACACCAAGAACTCGCCGTCTTCCCCACCTGCCGCAGCTGTTAGGCCGTCCGGGGCGAACGCAACGGACCGCATCCGCCCCGCCTTCCAGACGAAGTTCCGAACCACCTGCCAACTCTCCGTGTCCCACAGCTTGATGGCTTTGTCGTTACTCGCCGTGGCCAGGAACCGCCCGCTCGGGTGAAACGCCAACCCGGTGAATTGCCGCGCGGAGTCGTTGTTGTACTGGCGCGGCGGTCGGTGCAAGTATGCCCCGCTCCAAACCAGCAGCGTGTTCGCCAGCAACCCGACCACCCAACGCCCGTCGGGTGAACCTGTGAAATGTCCGACGTGCGAGTAGCCACACTTCAACCGACTGATGGTCTCTCCGGACTCGGGGTTGAGGACGAGCAGTTGATTTTGTGACTCACCCTCTTCGGGACTGGTAATTCGGGCCAATGCAAGGAGCCGGTCAGGATTCACACAGTGTGTGATCGAGCCAAGTAGGACATTCTCGAAACTAACGTGCCATAGCCGTTCATGAGTGATCGCGCGTGGTTCTGTCAGGTTCGTCCATGACAAGCGAGTTAATTCTTGAAAATTGCCCACCACCGCGCTGTTGCGTGTCGGATGAGGGGAATGTAACCAGAGGTTGAGACTGTTGTCTCGAAAGTAAAAAATGTCTGCTTGGCCTGTGATTTCACAAAACGACCAGAGACAGGCGGAGAAAAATCCAATTAGCTTTTTGTGATTGCTCGTGAAGTGAACGCGATGCATCATTGAGTTCCACTGCAAAAGGCGCTCGTAATCCGGCACCGACCAGACTTCGACTCCTTTGAAGCCCGCGACCGCCAGCCGGGTGCCGTCCAGACTGTACGCGACGCTCTCGACACGCCCGACCTCACTTGTTAGGGGCAACATCTGGGCATTCCCTTGGGTTTGCGGTCACGCCTCCGGCAATTCTTCCGCCGTCGCATCGTCGCCATTCACACGGACCCAAACTTTCCCGACCGCACCCGGACGAAATTCGACGCCCGTTGCGGGGCTACGGAGCCAACCCATTGCGTCCGGCATCAACAACGTGTAGCCGTTGGTCCCGAGGGTGCGGAGTTCGACGGCTTTCGTGTCGCGGTCGATCACCCAGACTTCGGGCACGCCGAGTTGGGCGTAGAAATCGAGCTTTTCATAGGTCTCGTCGTCCGGCGATCGAATCTCGACGACCACGAGCGGCGCCCCGGCGAAATGGGAACCACGGTTGATCGCCATCATCACTGGGGTCAGCAGAAGGATGTCCGGGACGCGGTAGTTTTTCGTCCAATCCGCCTGATTCGGTAGTGCGAGATTGATTTGCTGAAACACCCGGTTCCGATTCGGCCTCGCCCAGTTGTAGCGTAGATAGCCCGCCAGCGATCCTTCAAAATCCTGGTGCATCGTGTTAGGCATTGGTGGCATGTGCAACACCCCTTCCCACATCTCGTCCCATTGGGCAGCGTCCGTGTTTCGTCGCTCGTTCAGCCAGTGTTGTGGCATCACGTTGATGACAGCTTTCATGTAACAACTCCTGAAACTGGCTTACTTGAACCCATGCTCTGGACCGGGGAAGGTGCCGGTTCGGACTTCATTGGCGTAGTCGCGCATGGCGGTGCGGACGGCCTCGCCGAGTTCGGCGTAGCGCTTGACGAACTTGGGGCGGAAGCCGTCGAACAACCCGAGTAGGTCGTGATAGACCAGCACTTGGCCATCACAATTCGGCCCAGCGCCGATGCCGATGGTCGGGATGCCAACAGCCGCGGTGACGGCAGCAGCAATGTCGGAGGGGACGCACTCAATGACCAAGGCGAACGCGCCCGCTTGTTCGATGGCTTTCGCATCTTTGATGATCTGCTCCGCGTCGCGTTGCACTTTGAAACCGCCGAAACGATGCACGGATTGAGGCGTGAGGCCGACGTGCCCCATGACGGGAATCTCGGCCCGCACACAAGCCGCAATCGCGTCGGCCATGCGTTCGCCGCCTTCCAGCTTCACGGCAGAGACGCCGGTGGTCTTGAGCAGTTTCCCCGCGTTCCGCACGGCTTGTTGCGGACTCACTTGATAGCTCAGGAACGGCATATCGGTAATAACCAACGCCCGCGCAACGCCCCGCACCACACACGTCGTGTGGTATTGCATTTGGGCCATCGTGACCGGCAACGGCGTGGCATGCCCTTGCACGACCATCCCAAGTGAATCGCCCACCAGGATCGCATCGACACCTGCGTCATCGCAAAGTTTCGCACTGGTGAAATCGTAGGCGGTGACGACGACGAGCTTTTCCGCTCGCCCCTTGGCGGCAAGAAAATCCGGGACCGTGAACGGGTGAGACGGTGTGGTCATGCAGGACTCCGGGCAAATAAGGATCACCGAGATATTGTAAGAAAAGCGATCAACCTCGGTCGCCGCGCCAAATAGAATGACGGATGTCGTGATCCCACCCTCGAAGGCTGCGATTCATCATGCCCCGCGATTTGATTCTTGGTACCGCAGGCCACATCGACCACGGCAAAACGTCCCTCGTGAAAGCGCTGACCGGCATTGATTGCGACCGACTTCCGGAAGAGAAGGCACGCGGGATCACCATCGACATCGGCTTCGCCCATTTGGAACTTGGAGAGTTTCGCCTGGGTATCGTGGACGTGCCGGGGCACGAGCGGTTCATCAAGAACATGCTGGCCGGGGCGACCGGGATCGACCTCGCCATTCTGGTGATTGCCGCCGACGACTCCGTCATGCCACAGACCCGCGAACACCTGGAGATTCTGCGGTTGTTGGGTTTGAAGCACGGCCTGATTGCACTGACGAAAGCCGACCTCGTCGATGACACGACCCGCGAAGTCGTCGAGATGGAAGTCCGCGACTTGGTTAAGAACACGTTCCTCGAAAATGCGCCGATCATACCCACGTCGGCGTTCACGGGGCTGGGTATCGAAGAGTTGAAAGCCGCGATTCGGGCCGAGTGCCAGAACATGGCGATTCAGCAAGAGAGCGATTGGTTCCGGCTTGCAATCGACCGCTCGTTCGTGGTGCAAGGGCACGGCACCGTTGTGACGGGGTCGGTGTCGTCTGGGGTCATCAAAGTGGGTGACGAACTGGTGTGGCACAAGACGAACGGGACAGCGGAATCGGTCCGGGTGCGGTCGCTCAACAACCACGGCAAGCTGGTCGAACAGGTGAATCGCGGCCAACGGGCGGCCATCAATCTCGCCGGGATTGCCAACGATGCCGTTGCACGCGGCCAGGAGTTGGCCACGGCGGGTTATCTGCTGCCGAGCAAAGTGTTGACGGTCCGCTTGCACTGCCTTGCGGAATCCCGTCGCCCGATTAAGCACCGTCTTCCGGCCCGGTTGCACATTGGCACTGCCGAGGTGATGGCCACGACTTCGGTACTTGATGTCGATCAAATCGAACCGGGCAAATGGGCGATCACGCAACTGTTTCTGAGCGAGCCAGTCACCGCAGTTTGGGGGCAACCCTTCGTGCTACGGGACTCGTCCGCCGAGCACACGTTGGGCGGCGGGCAGGTGCTACAACCCGTTGCGGTGAAGTTACGCCGACGCCACTTGGATTCGCTGGAGCGGGTTGAGAAACTCTGGAACGAGGACACGCTAGTTCGGTGCGAGATGGCGGCGTGGTTCACCGGGTTTCACGGGTTTCAAGCCGGTGATTTGGTTCGCAACGCCGGGGTAAATCCACAACAGGCCACCGAAGTCGTGGCGAGTCTCATTGCCGACGGCAAAGTGTTGGAACTGACGCTGCCGTCGAACCGGAAACTGTTGATCCACGCCGATCGCGTGGCAGAGTTGGAAGAACGGTTGTTGCAAACGCTGGCGGTGCTGCACGAACAAAACCCGTTGATGACGAACCACGACCGCAGTGCCGCACTGGCGCGGCTCGACTACGTTGGGGAAGAAACGCTACTACACGCCGTCACGGACCGGCTGATTAAGCAGAAGAAATTAGTCGGTGACCCCAAACGAATCGCGCGGGGCGACTTCAAGCCGAAGCTGAGCGCCAACCAGCGGAAGTTGAAAGACAAGATCGTGGACGAGCACAAGAAAGCCGGATTTCAACCACCCGAGCCGTCGAGTTTCGTCAACCAAGCGGCGGGCAACGCCAGTGCGCTGAAGGATATTTTCGAGGTGGCGTGTGCCGAAGGCTTTTTGGTCAAAGTGACCAGCGACATCTTTTTACACGACGACACGAGCCAGGAGATGCACCGCAAGGTGATCGAACGCTTGAGAAATGGCCCTGGTGCGACCGTTGCGGAAATCCGCGACTTGCTCGGCACGACCCGAAAGTTTGCCGTGCCGTTGTGCGAACATCTCGACCGCGTCGGGCTGACAAAGCGCGAGGGCGACGTGCGAGTTTTGAAGCAACAGCCAGACCAACCGGAATGACCCGGTTGGTTTCAAGCAACATTCGCGTTGTTAGCTTACAGTGCCAGGGGTAGGTGGTGGCAGACCCGGTTCCGGCAATACAACTTTGATTTCAAACACCAAGTCCGCATTCGGCGGAATGCTTGGTGGGCTACCGGCAACGCCGTAACCCAAACTCGATGGGATGACCACCCGGCGGATGCCACCCGGCTTCATGCCAATTAAGCCCTCGCGGAAGCCCGCGATCACGCCAGCGGTCGTGAAGGTCGCTGGTTTTGCAGCCGTTCGGTTAGAGTCAAACTGCACGCCAGTGTCTTTCAGCCATCCGGTGTATAACACATTCTCTCTGTCCCCGTTTTTCACGTCTGTGCATTCGCGTTCTACGACGTTAGCAATCTTCACACCACTAGTTTGCGTGATGAAGTCAGGGGTCGTAATGTCCGGGATCGTCGCGGACAACCCGGCATTCGTGGTCTTGTCAATCACGACCGGGGGCGGAGCCGGAGGCTGCGGAATTGGTGTCGGCGGGATAGTGGCGTCTGGGGCAATCGGAGCGATGACGTTGCTGATCGGAATTCCGGCGTAGGCAATCGTGGTAGACACCGCGTAGACGGCGTTGACTTCCGCCTTGTACCGTGCCTGTGCGATTAGACCGACGTAGGGCGTTAGCTGGAGATTTGTTGTCGCTTCCGTTGCCAAGTCGTTTTGATACTCCGATAGCACGGCATCGGCATGTTGGCTCTCAACCGTGAGAGTGGGCAAGTAGTTTCGCAGGTAGGCTTTTGTGTAGACATTCACGAGATCGGGCTTCATCGCCAGGACGGCAGACAGGCGATCGTGCGCGAAATTGGCCTGATCAATCGCGGCGAACACATCCGTCGGCGAGACCGCTGG
>JANLRE010001106.1:0-1871 GCA_031368205.1 Fimbriiglobus sp.
ATAGTACTGTCTTGAATATCCACAAAACCCGCACCAATGACAAAGGCTGCCTTAAGACAGTCAATTACATTACCGAACACAGAATGGCAACGTCTATTCTGGGCGACACGCAACGTGAACAATGTGAGTTCGTTCGGGCCGGTATGCCCCCGAAACCCCTGGCGGAAGCGATTGTCGGCAAGTGGAAACAATTCCAGGCCTCAGGGTATCCAACATCGCCGGGATTCGAGATTCGTTTCGAGTTTGCAAAGAATGGGGTGGTGACCCTGCGGAAGTCGAATCCCAAAGATGGCTACCAGGTCGAAGTGGGAACTTACCAAGTTCAACGGGACAAAATTGAATGCACTTTTCCGGACAGAAAACCGGGGGAGCAAAAGTGGACCCCCACCGTGGTCGAGTACTCAGGCTCCAGTGTGGTGATTACAACTCCGGAATGCGGTCCCGGCGAAGAATGCGAACTGAGAAATGTCGAGATGAACAAACGCCTCACGGAAGCACTCATCGGCAAGTGGCGACAGGTCACGATTTCGGGGCACCCGGTTTCGCCTGGGGTTGAATCGAGTAGTGAATATTCCAGGGATGGCACAGTCACGTTTCGATCTTCCGACCCCAAATATGGGTACCGAGAAGAAACCGGCACGTACAGAGTCGATGGCGATCGAGTTCACTACGTTTTCGCCAATCGAAAGCCACCGAGTTCGGCAAAATGGACTGTGATCATTTCAGAAATTAACATTATCAAGATGATTGTTACCACTGATGACACTACGCCGGGCGAAGAATGCGAATTGAGAAATACAGAAGCTGAAAAGCCCTTTTAGCTTGGCTGGTGTAGCCAGCGGATTCGTCAGACTCCAAGACCAAAACCCTGAGAACCTGACGAGAGGTTTCCGGGGTATTTTCGGAACAAGTCGGACGCAACTGGGTTCTGGTTCGGGGTGATACGCCTGCCGTAAAGGTTCGCAACTTCCATTCACATGATCCCGTACAACGGACCGCCACGGGCGCACATCGCATCGACCCGTTTGGAGACGGTCAGGTCTTCGACGAGTGGCGGGGCCATGTGGGGTTTGAGTCGGGCGTCGATCACGAGCGAGCCGCGGCAGCCGAAGTGCTTGCGTTGCGTGAACGCATGAAGGCCGAGGATGTCGGCGGTGGGGTTGGCACGGGTGAAGGTGACCCAGAGGAAGTTGTTGACGGTGCGGGCTGTGAACGCGGCGTCATCCACAAGCACGATCAGCGGGAAACCGTTGAGGCTTGCGGACTGGTCGCCCAGATGTTCGCAAAGCCGCTCGAAGTGCGGTTCGTAATCGCTGGCGTTCGGAAAGCCGGGGTGCTTCGGACCGCTCACCGCCAGGATTCCCGGCTGCACGATTTTGGCGTCCGAGAAGCCGTTCGGTAGACGCAAGTTCGGGGGCAATTCGGGGGCCAATTCGCGGCGCTTCGGTCCGGCGGCGGCGATGACGACTTTTGACCCGGCGTTCAACCCCTCGCCAGCGGAGTAGTCGAGCGTGTCGATCGTGGTGCGGGTGTGGAAGTGCAAATCAGCCTCCCAATCGACCCGCTCCAAGACGTGCCGCAGGAACGCCGGGATGTCGTGAATGTCCAACTCGGGGTGGTCTTCTTTCGCCACGATGAACAGGAACTTAGCGAGCGAAAGTTGCCCCTGCCCGAGAATCGCGTTGGCAATCGTCAGCAACTCCTGCGGTCGGCGTTTCTCCGCATACGGCACGTACCGTTCACTGCCGATAGCCAGCAGTAACGGATGAACACCAGCCGCATCCACAGCATGAACGGCGTGGACACCGGGCAACACCGTCGGGATGACCGGGCCGGTCAACTCGTGGATAAACTTGCCGAACGAGGTGTCT
>JANLRE010001107.1:0-9266 GCA_031368205.1 Fimbriiglobus sp.
GATCGGCGACTTGGCGTTGTGCGGCTTCGATGTCGTCGGTCATCTGGTTGCCTATCGTTCCGGACATGCGTTGAACGTGGCACTGGCGAAAACTTTGGTTCACCGGACGTTAGTGAAGTTGACTATGACGGACGACGAGATACTCCCAACTCGGGTGTCCCTTCCCCGGCGACAGCGTGCGGCATGAGTATGGTTCCGTTTTCCCCGCCCCCACCCCGGGCTGAGCCTCATGACGAGGCGATTCACGCGACCAAGACCGGGCGGCTTACTCGGCGTCAGACCAAGGACGGTACTGACTCCCATTTGACGAAGGCTAGGGACGGCATGACCCGGTTGCGGATAGCGGTGATCGGAGTCGGACACCTTGGCCAGCACCACGCGCGGATTCTGGCCAGCTTTCCGGATGTCGAGTTGGTCGGCGTCGTGGACGCCAGCAGCGCCCAAGCGTTGAACGTCGCCCAGCGGCACGGGTCACGCGGCTACGACCGGCACGAACCCCTGCTCGATCAAGTCGATGCGGTCTCCGTTGTGACACCCACGAGTTTCCACCACCACGTTGCCAGCGAGTTCTTACGCCGGGGTATTGCCACACTCGTTGAAAAACCAATCTGCAAGACCGTTGATGAAGCCGATGAACTGATTACGATCGCTCAACAAAGCGGCGCTGCGTTGCAAGTCGGCCACATCGAACGGTTCAACCCGGCCTTTGAAGAACTCATCAAACGCCCGATCACCGCGAAGTTTATCGAAGCCGAACGCCACGGCCCGTTCACCGGGCGTAGCACGGACATCGGCGCCATCCTCGACCTGATGATCCACGACATCGACTTGATTTTGACACTGGTGGGCGGCCCGGTGAAGGACGTTCACGCCGTCGGTGCTGCCGTGTTGGGTGGCCACGAGGACATGGTGAACGCCCGGTTGGTCTTCGAGACGGGTTGTGTCGCCCACATCACGGCCAGCCGCATCAGCGCCCGCCCCAAACGTCGGTTACGGGTCTGGGCGCCGGAAGGCTACGCCGGCATCGACTTCGTGAGTCGCAAGCTCCACCTTGTGCAAGTCAGTGACGAAGTCCGACGCCAAGGCTTACGGATCGACCGCATGGACACCGCCGCGAAAGCCCGCCTCAAGGACGAAGTGTTCGGTCGCCACCTCGAAGTGTTGAACATCGACAGCGACCGCAAGTGCGATCAACTCACTGCAGAACTGCGGGACTTTGTCGATTGCGTCCGCCACAATCGCATCCCCCGCGTGACCGGCGAAGCCGGACGCGATGCCCTGGCCATCGCCCACCGCGTCCTCGAAAGCGTCCGCGCCCATCAATGGGAAGGCACCCCCGACGGCGCCACCGGCCCCAACAAAATGCCCCGCCCCCAAGGCAAACTCTTCGAGCTACCGAACAGCCAAAGCGAAGCGGCATAGGGTTGTGATCTCCGACTGTGTTCAAGCATCGACCATGTGTTCGCCGCCGTGCTCGGGGTTGCCGATCAGCCGTTGCCCGCGCGGATCGACGACCCAGTCCATTAACTCCAGCGGAACCTGTCCGATGATGATCGAGAATTCATCGGGAATCTCGGCCACGTCGCTGATGCAATCCCGCCCCTGAATTGTTAGCCGGACGGCTCGATAGATTTGAAGCGGCGTTGGTCCGGCGACCGTGCGAGCCGGACGAATCCGGAGCGGTTCCAACCCGAGTGCCGCAATGAGCCGCTTCGGGACCATCAGCCCGGTCGCCCCGGTGTCGATCAAGGCATCGCCCACCTCGACCCGTCTCACTTGGTCCGCAGCGAGTAGGCCCCGGCGAACGGCGAACAGGTCGTCCAAGTTCTCGACTGCTGCAGTCACCAGCACTTTGCCCATGATTGCACTCGCCATTAGAATCCTCCACGGATCATGCCCCCCGACGCTGACGCGGTTGTGTAGCTCAATCTTACCCAGTCAATGCAAGCGGGACGAGAGAGTACAATTTGCGATACTTGTTGATGTTGAGTTGGGCTTGAGATTTTGACAATCCAGTTCGTTGCCGCTGAATTTGCCCCCTTGTTTGGTGGTAATCGTGTCGCCTTTTGGTTAGTTTTTGCCCGTAGTTAGGCCATGTGTTGTCTTTGCGTATCAACGATTTCAGCCGTCGCATTGCCTGTTGAATCGTCTCGCCTGCTCGAACTTCGACCTTCACGCCCATGATCGTGCGTCTTGTACGGCTGACGCGATGCCGGTGGAAACAAGGATGTTGATTGTCGCATCAACTATACCAAAGCATTGATCGACCATCACCATATAAATTGGTGAATATGCCCACGTCATCGTAGTCGTGTCGAATTCCGTAACAATCACTGGTAGTGTTCAACTTTGACAACTTCGCCAGTCTTCTTGGCGATTGTAATCTCGAATCCGCCGCCGCGAACGCGGGCCTTCGGCGTGTATTGAAAAAGCCAGACGGTATCCTTGTCGATTTCGTTCACGTTGTAGGTCGGGTGAGCGTCACTGAAGTTGGTGGAAAATTGTTCCAGAGTCATCGGTGCCTTTATGCTTTCAGGCCGACGGCCTGGGAGAACTCAGCCCAGGGCAAGGAGGCTTTGCGACGCCGCCCTGGGTCTACACAGAAAACAGACTCAGCCTGAAAGGCTGATAGCAAACGCTTCCAGGCTTTCAGCCTGAAAACCGGATCAATCGTGGACACAATCTACGAACACAAATTCGGTTTTCTCGGGCCACTCCCTGACGGTCGTGGCTCGGACGATCCAACATCAGCGCCCTTACTTCTTCTCGTCCTTCTTGGGTGGGAGTTTCTTCTCGACTTCGGCTAGCAGGGCGGTGCCTTCGGCTTTGTAGACGTAGGGGCCGCGGGCGTCGGCGACGGACTTTAGGATTTTGTAGGCGTCGTCGTGGCGCTGTTTATCGACGAGGATGCGGGCGAAGAAGTAGGCGGCGTCGCGGGACAGGGAGCCGGATTGCATCGCGTTCGCCAGGGCCTTTTCGGCGTTGTCGAGTTGGCCCGCTTTGTAATAGCACCACCCCAGGACGGCATACGCCTCGGCGTTCTTTTGGTTCTTCTGCACCTCGGATTCGGCTAGTTCCACCGCTCGTACCTGCTTGTCTTTCATCGGCGATTCGGCCAACGTCAGGGCCAGATTCCAGGCGGCGAAGGCGTTGTTGGGCGAATCCTGGAGCAGCTTCTGGAAGATCGGTTCGGCGGCGGCGAAGTCTTTGCGGTACCGGGCGGCCAGCCCTTGCAACGCAGCGGTTTCCTTACTGGTCGGGTCCAGTTGGGCGGCGGTTTTTAAGTACAGCTCCGTCTCGTTGGCCCGAGAATGGTCGATCAACCAAGCGGAGTAGGCGCGGTGCGACTTGGGGTTCGTGGCGTAGGTCGTCACGGCCTTCTTGAACCACTCTTCCGCTTTCTCGTCCGCGTTTTGCGAGTTGTACAACGCGGCCATTTGGAGTTCAGGCAACTCAGACGCCGGGTCGTCCCGGTAGGCGGTTTGAAATTCGACGAGCGCTTCATCCGGCTTGTTCATCAAGAAGGTTGCGGACCCCAGGCGGGTCCGGGCCGGACCGTTTTTGGGGTCGTCGGTCAACACGGCCATCAGGTGTTCTTTCGCACTCGTGAAGTCCCGCCGCCCCTCATACGAGGCCGCGAGACCGAGGCGAGCTTCCCGCATAAATCGCTTGCGTTGCTCCGGATCCCAGCGCGGGTCTGTGGCCACTTGCAGGAGGGCTTGGCAACTCAGAATCGCGTCCGTGAGGCGTCCTTCGCCGAACGCGAAGTTCGCGTTCATCAAGAAAACTTCGGGGTGCTTCGGGTCTTCGGACGCTGCGGCTTCGAGGGTTTGTCGGGCGAGTTGCCCCTGCTTGGCTTGGTAAAACATCGACGCGAGCAGGATGCGCGCCGGCGGGAGCTTCGGGTTCTTGCCCACGGCGGCTTGCAGGGCCTTGTAGGTGTCCTCGTATTTTTGAGCCGCGAAGAATTCGCGGGCTTGCTCTTCCTCGGCGGTGACCGCCGGCTTGGCAGGGGGTTGTGCCAAAACCGTCATGCCCAGGAACGACATGAGTAACACGAGGGAAGCAATCAATCGGCGCAAAGTCACGGTGTCTCCCGTTGAAGAGTTTGGGCGGCAATTCGGTAGTCGACTTGTTCCCGCGCCGACCGAGGGCGGACCCGCGCCAGTTCCAGGTTCTGGCGGGCTTCGACCTTTTGGCCGTTGGCGTGGTAAGCCAGGGCGAGCTGAGTGAAGCATCCGGCGGTCGCGGAGTTGGAGCGGGTGGCCCGTTGCAACAGTCGGATCGCGTCCGGCAATTTTTTGTTCAGCCGGTAGACCATGCCCAGTTGTTCGAGGTGCTGGACCGTCAGAAGCGGGTCGGATTCTGCGGTGCGTAGTGGTTCGGCATCCCGGTAGGCTTGTTCCGGGTTGTTCTCGCCGTAACAGCGGAGCATCATGAGCAGGGTGGCGTTGTCGCGGTCGGTGGGCACTTTCGCCCGGAAGCGTTCACAGGCTTGCACCGCCGCTGCCACTTTGACGCTGTCCCAGCTTGGGGTGGAAAGCTCCGCGATGCGGAACAACACTTCGGCCCGAATGCGGTACATTTCGGTTAAGTCTGGCCAGCGGCGTTCCAGTGCTGTCAGGCGGGCCACGATTTTCGTGGCCCGTGCCAAGTCGGGCTTCGCGTCCATCCAGCCGCGTAACGCACCCACAATCGGTTGCGGCGTGTTGTACTGATCGGCTGCTTTCTCCACGACTTCTAACAACGGTTCGATTTGAACTTCCAGTCCCGCATCTGCCAACGCCCGCACATAAAGCTGAACCGCTTCGGGATCGCGTGCTAGCTCCGCGAGGTTCAAGGTGTTCAGGAGTTGGGCGGCTTGGTGGGCGTTGCCCGCGTCGAGCCAAAGCCGGGCTTCGACCCGCGTGACCAGCCGGTTTGTCGGCGAAACTTTGCGCATTTCTTGGCAGGCTTCCAAGGCTAAATCCCGTCGATTGGCTGCCACCGCCGCATCAATGGCCATGAGCCACCAGACCGGCTGATCGGGGTGTTGTTTGGCGCGGAGGCTCATTTCCTGCCAGGCTTCCCAGGCCCGCCCGTCGATCTGCAAGACGCGGCTGAACAGTTGCATCAACTCGGGGTCGTCCGGGCACGCTTCGAGGCCCTGGACGATTTGCTCGCGGACTTTGCCGTAGTCCTTGGTGCGGTTATAGGACAGGGCCAAGCTCCGGTAGGCTTCCGCCGATTGAGGCTCTTTTTGCCGGACCAGTTGCCAGACCCGGCGAGTTCGGTCTTCGATTTCCCGCTGAAAGTCCGTGAACTGCTCGGCGGTAATTTGGTTGTGTTTGTGGAAAATATCCAGCGCGATCAGCAACGGCGTTACGAGGCGTCCGACTCGTTGGAGCGCGGGGACATCCAGCCGTTCCGTCGCTTCATCAGCGGCGGCATCCGCGAGTTTCGTCACGCTGGACCAGGCTTCGGGTAGTACAGCGGGTTGCGCTTTGTCGGGAGTGGGTTCAAACGCCATCAAGTAGCATTCAATGAGGCCGATTTTTTCTTGCGCGGGGCGGCTGTGGGCTGCCGGGGTCCGCAGGAACGGCAGGACGCGGTTTTGGGCGAAGTTTCGCAGCACGGTGGGGTCACGTTCGAGCGCACGAAACAATTGCGAGGCGTAAAGCAAGCCGGTGGAATCGAGGTTCGCTTTGGGGTGGCTCGGGTCGGGGAGGGCGTCCAACTCTTTGGCAGCCGTGACCGGATCGCCGTTACTCAGGGCCGCCGCCACTTTCACAAGGTGCGCCATCCAATCGTGGGGTTCCCGCGCGAGCCACTTGTCCGCTTCCCGAAGGGCTTCGGGGAACTTCTTCTCCCGCAGGTTCGTTCGCATGGCCCATAGAATCATGGCGGGGTCGTTGCGGGCGGCTTCGCCGGTTTCGAGCGTCGCTCTGCGCTGCTTGGCGAGTTCGTCGGTCGGCGTGATAATCAGAATGTCGTCCAACGCCAGCTTCATCTTGTCTTTGTCACCCTGTCGCACGGCGTCGTCGAATCGTTTCCAGCCGTCCATCATCTGCCGCTGGACTCGGTTCTGGACTCGTTTATGGAGCACGTAGTACCCGGCCGCGCCGATGCTAGCCGCCAAGCAAAGGCCCAGGAGTAGCTTCAACCACAATGGACTCGCGGCGACCCAACGAAAAATGTGGCCCGGCCCCGCCCAGAGCATTCGGAGTTTCAACAACCGTGACGCCAATGCCATGATTCGCACCCACGACCGAGAATCCGTAACCGCTGACATTCTAGCTTGATCCGAAGGCTTCGTGTACCAAGTACAAGGATTGCGCCAGACTTCATCGACCCGAGAGGGTGGGTTTTTCCGACGCGGCGTTGCCGCACTCGGATGCGCGATAAGATAACGCTGGTGATTTGTTAAGTTGTCCGGAATCGTTCGCACTCTGCATTTCGGTGCTTCTCGGAGCAACCGACCAAGGCGAAGCCGCACGCGGACCGCCCGAAATTCCCCGTCAGGATTTGGCTGTTAAACCGTTGCGTGTCGTGCAGTTAGGGAAGTATTACCCGCCCGCATCCGGGGGGATTGAGAACCACACCCGCACGCTCGTGACGGGGTTGGCGGCGCGAGGCGTTGAAGTTGATGTGGTCGTGGTTAATCATGCAACGACCACGGGCGCGGACGTGACGTTCGAGCGATTTCGCCGAACACCGGATTCTTGTGACCGTGATGGTGCCGTGAAGATTCATCGGGCGGGGCGATTCGGGTGTGTCGTAAAACTCGATCTGGCACCGAACCTGCCTCGCCTGTTGAAGCAGTTGCAAGCCGACCCCCCGGACCTGTGGCACTTGCACGCCCCGAACATTACTATGATGCTGGCGGTTCTCGCCGACCGTCGCATTCGCCCGCTGGTCGTCACACACCACAGCGACATCATTCGCCAACGGGTTCTCCGCCACTTCGTTCGCCCGTTCGAGACGGCACTGTACCGCCGTGCGGCCCGCGTGTTGCAGGATTCGCCGAACTACATCGACGGCTCGGCACTACTCCAACGATTCCGTGCCAAAGTCGAAGCGCTGCCACTTGGTATTGATGTGACACCGTTTACGACGCCTTCGGTCGCTGCCCTGGACTGTGCCGAGACGCTTCGACGGCGTCACGTGGGGCCGATTTGGGTGACCGTCGGTCGGTTGATTTACTACAAGGCGTTGGACGTGGCGTTGCAAGCCTTGAAGACTGTCCCCGGTACGCTGATTGTGATCGGCACCGGGCCGATGCAGGCCGCGTGGAAGGCGAAAGCCATCGAACTCGGAGTTACGGACCGCGTCGTTTGGCAAGGGCGTGCGACCCCGGACGAGTTGATCGGCACCTATCACGCGGCCACCGCCCACTGGTTCCCGAGTAACGCCCGCAGTGAGGGGTTTGGCTTGGTGCAAGTCGAAGCGATGGCCTCCGGCTGCCCGACGATCAACGCCGCGATTCCGCACAGCGGCGTACCCTGGGTCTGTCGCCACGAACACGCCGGACTCACGGTGCCGATCAACGACCCGAGTGCATTCGCAGCGGCGGCCAATCGCCTGCGATCCGAACCCGACTTGCGCCAACGGCTGAGCGACCAAGGTCGAGCCGACGCCGTCAGCCGGTTCAGCGCCGACGTGATGGCAGATCACTGTTTGGCGATTTACCACGACGTGATCCGGAACCAAGCGAGAAGGAAGAGTCGATGAGTCGGGTTCTGCATTTGTACGCCGGAAACTTGTACGGCGGCATTGAGCGTTTGCTCGACACGTTGGCGCGGTTGAGACACCTCGCACCGGACATGGAGCCGGAATTCGGGCTGTGCTTCCGGGGGCGGATGTGGGACGAACTCGCCACGGCTGGCATGCCACTTCACGACCTCGGCGCCGTGCGAATCAGCCGACCGTGGACCGTTCTGCGGGCGCGGCGAACCCTGAAAGCCGTGTTGAAACAGCGTCAATATGACGCGGTCGTCTGTCACGCCTGTTGGCCGCACGTCGTGTTCGCCCCGGCCGTTCGCGCAGCAGGGGTTCGACTGATAAACTGGGTCCACGGTGAGCTAAATGGTCAGCACTGGATCGAACGCTGGGCTAGGCGCACGCCGCCGGACGCCGTCATCGTCAACAGCGACTTTACGGCGAAGAGCCTCTCGAAAGTCTTTCCGAATGTGCCGAGTGAAGTTGTTTACATCCCCGTCGAATGCAACAGGGTTGCGGACCGCTCCACGAATCGCGCATCAGTGCGAGCGGAGTTGAACACGCCGGACGATGCCGTGGTGATCCTGCTGGCCAGTCGGCTCGAACGCTTGAAAGGGATCCACGTCTTAATTGAGGCACTCGGAAAATTAGCCGGGCTTCCCGGTTGGGTTGCGTGGATCGCCGGTGGCTCTCAGAAGCCTGGCGAACAAGACTATTTTCAGGAACTGCAACACAGCGCAAAACAACTTGGTGTTGCCGATCGAATTCGCTTTCTTGGGCAACGGACAGACGTGGCCAAGCTGATGGCGTCTGCGGACATTTATTGCCAACCCAACACACAACCCGAGGGATTTGGGTTAACGTTCATCGAAGCACTTGCGGCGGGGTTGCCAGTGATGACATCGAACATCGGTGGTGGCCAAGAAACGATCAACGCCACGTGTGGCATCCTGACCAAGCCCAACGACCCCGAATCGGTTGCGAAAGCCCTCGAAACGCTGATTATGAACCCCAGCGAACGGCAACGACTCGGGGAAGCAGGTCCGGGTCGCGCCCGGTCACTCTGTGACCCGACCCGGCAACTCCCTGCCATTAGCCGCGCGATCTTTAGAACCAAATCAGCGGGAGTATCGTGATGCCTTCGGTGTGGAAACCGTGGTATGTTTTTCGACCCCAACAGCTCGCGCTGCGAATCGCGCGCGGACTATCCGGTAAGTCAAGTGACCCTGTCACGGTGCCAATGCCGTGGGGTACCATGCTCACGGTGAACCCGAACGAGATCATTGGCGCTTCGGTTTGGACGACTGGTATTTATGACATCGCGGTTTCCGAGCTACTCTACCGCCTCTTACCGATCGGCGGCCATGCCCTCGATGCGGGGGCCAACATCGGGTACATGACAAACTTGATGGCCGCCAAGGCGGGGAAGTCTGGAACGGTCCATGCGTTTGAACCTCACCCAGTCGTGGGGCAACGTCTTCGGGATAATGTTGCAGCCTTACCCAAAGACCGAACGGCGATGGTTCACGTGCATCCCGTCGCCCTTAGTGATAAACCCGGCACGGCAA
>JANLRE010001054.1:0-3183 GCA_031368205.1 Fimbriiglobus sp.
TGGAGAAGTTGTTGGCGATCGACGACTTGTTGCAGAGCGAGGATCTGGAAGAAGTGCTGGCATTAGCCCGGAAAGTCGTGCCGCGGCTCTTCCGATCGGGTTAGAAATTACCCAGTCGAAAAGATGTGTCCATACCTCTGCTTCCAGTGGGGTAGAAGTAGTTTCTTCCTAGTGAACTGACCAAAAGTTCACTAGGAAGAAACGCTTCCCACCTGGGCCTGGGGAGTGTTTCTTCCGACAAGACATTTCTTCCCTCGTCGATCCGATGGGGCAACGACGTTCCGCCGGTTCCGGCATCCCCGGCGAACCGGCGACGACAGTCGCCTGGTTAAACCCGCCTGCCACGCTCGGGCGGTTTCGTCGATCCGATGGCGCAATGCGGTTCCGGTGGGTGCTCACGAATTTTCATTCGTGGGCGTTGCGTGTCTACCCGATCCCCCCAAATCGAAAGGAACGATTAAACCGCGTTCCGGACGGTTGCGGACGGATTCTGCGAACACTGTTGGTTGATCCGCGTCCAGTTTCGGCGTAGCCTGTAGGAATTGGTTCTCATGCTAGCTCCGCGTTTCCCGTGGGGTAGCGGCTCTTACCCCTTTCCCCCGATCCCATCATGAGCGAAATCGCCGACGCTGCGACCACAGCAACCCTAGTCGTTCGATTAGGACTCACCGACGAATTGACGGCCCGTGAGTGCCTCTTTGAACTCGCCAATGACAAAGGACCAGCGACGGATTACATCCGGCTGTTGGAGCGGAAGGGCATCCTCACCCCCCTGCAAGGGCAGAAAGTGTTGAAGGGCGACCGCGACGGCTTTTTCCTGGGCGGCTACCGAATGCTGTACCGGATTGCGTCCGGTAGTTTCGGGCGGGTGTACCGGGGGGACGATCCCGGAACCGGGCAGCAGGTCGCCATTAAAGTTTTGCGGCGGCGGTGGACCGAAGACCCGAAACGGGTCGAACACTTTGAACGGGAAGGCCGCATCGGGCGGACGATGGACCACCCGAACATCGTGTCGATCCTCGCGGTCAGCAAAGACGACGCGACCGGCCAATACTTCATCGTGATGGAGTTCGTTCAGGGCGGCAATCTCCGGGACATTTTGAACATCCGCAAGACGATTGAGACCGATGAAGCACTACGGATTATGCAAGAATGCACGGAGGGGCTAGCCTACGCTTGGTCGCGGGGGCTAACGCACCGGGATATTAAGCCGTCGAATATCTTGCTCGGCACCGATACGGTAGCGAAACTCGTGGACTTCGGGTTGGCGGAGATTTCACAGGGTTCGACCATCTTTATGGACAAGGGGTTAACGCAGGAGAAAGACGAAGACGCCCAGATGGATCGCACGATTGATTACGCCGGGTTGGAGAAAGCGACCGATACCAAGCCCGGTGACATCCGCAGCGACATTTATTTCCTCGGGCATGTTCTTTACGAGATGATCGCGGGGGAAGCGATTATGCCCCGCACGAAGGACCGCCATGCGGCGATGATGCGCCGGCGGTTCGAGGAAGTCGAAAGCAAGATGGCGATTCGCGGGCCGGAACTCGGCATCCACCCGGCCATCTTGAAGTTGTGCAGCAAAGCCTTTGCCTTTGATCCGACCCGCCGGTTCCAAACGCCCGCGCTGTTTCTGGAAGCGATCAAGGCGGTTCGTGCGGAACTTTCCGGGGAAGGCGAATCGACCCGCCGGGCGAGTGGGCCGCTGTCGATTTACATCGTGGAGAACAACCACAAGTTGCAGGACGTGTTGCGCGACAAGCTCAAGAAAATGGGCTTCCGCGTGTTGATGACGACCGACGTGAGCAATGCGTTGAAACGCTACCAACAAACGCCGTTCCACGCGATTCTCATCGACGCCGGTACGGCGGGGAAAGACGGCGTGGACGCCTTCCGCAAAGTAATCCGCGAAGCCGACGCGATGCACCTCGACATTACCGGCGTGCTAATCCTGAACGAAGATCAAGCCGCGTGGGTCGATCAGATCAAGGGCTTCACCGGGAGCAAAGCGTTCGTCCGCCCGATTGGGATTAAACAACTGGCTCAACACCTGCGAGCCACAATCGCCGAACTCCACCATGATCAGACCGCCGACGAACACCACGAAGGCAACCACGAATAACACGAATCGAACGAATCAGAAATTTGGATTACGAATTGCGACTCGTTGCTTCATTTCCGATTCGTTCGATTCGTGTTATTCGTGGTGTAAAGAGTGATCTCGTGTCACTTCGCGCCAGGGATTGGGCGGCCCATGCGTGTCAGAAGTGTTTTCATGTCGTCCCAGACGTACTTCTTCTGACTGGGATCACGGAGTAGGAACGACGGGTGGAACGTGCAGATCACCGGGATGCCGTTGTAGTCGTGCCACGTGCCGCGCAGTTTGGTGATGCCGACCTTGGTGCCCAACACAGCGCTGGCGGCGACGCCGCCGAGGCAGCAGATGAACTTCGGTTGCAGCAGTTCGATTTGGCGTTCAAAGAACGGGCGGCAGTTTTTCACTTCGTCCGGCGACGGCGTGCGGTTCATCGGCGGGCGGCATTTCAGCGTGTTGCAGATGTACACTTCGTCCCGTGACAGACCCATTGCGATGATGATCTTCGTGAGTAGTTGCCCCGCCGGGCCGACGAACGGTTCCCCCGTTCGGTCCTCCTCCGCACCCGGCGCTTCGCCGATGAAGCACAACTCCGCCGTGGTCGAACCCACCCCAAAGACGGTTTGTGTCCGCGTCGAATAAAGCTCCGAGCACTTCGCGCACCCCTTCACTTCTTCGGCGAGCATGGCCAGCGATTGCCGCCGCGATTCCGGATCAAGCGATGTGCTCGGGCTAACCGGCTCCGAGAAAAGCGACGGCGTTCCGTCCGGGGAATAGATCGTCGCGGTCGTGGGTTGCACTTCGATCACCGGCGGCGTCGGCACGAAGTCAACCCCCGCCGCCTTCAGCGCGTTCAAGTGGGCCTGAAGTTGTCGCGCCGGGTCCATCGTTCAACTCTCAAGACTTTTTAGACAGGATGAACAGGATTAAACAGGATTTGAAATCAGATCTTCTAATCCTGTTTAATCCTGTTCATCCTGTCTAAATTCTTCTCGCCTCGATCACTTCGCTCCGATCATCGCCTTTAAACTCGGCACGCCGACGCGGGTACAGTAGTCGCCGAAGTTCTCTTCGCTGATCCGGTG
>JANLRE010001140.1:0-3976 GCA_031368205.1 Fimbriiglobus sp.
GCAAACCCTCCTGCCGGTATTGTACCCCGGCTATCGGCTATTTCACCACGGCCCGTGGCATCGGGGCGACTTCAGGCACCAGTTTGCTCACTCGGTACGCCAGCGGGCGGTTTCGGGTTTGTCGTTGGTGGTCTCGGCGAGGTGGAGGAGCTTGGTGGCCAGTTGGAGTTTGTCGGCGTCGGCGAGACCTCCGGGTACTTGGCGTGTTCGGCGGTCATCGGACGCTCAAGTCGTCGCAAGCCTTTTCGTAACTCGGCTCCAAGTCCAGCGGCACGACGCGGACCGGCGAGAGCCACAGCGGCAACGTCGGGAGTGGCCGGCCCACCGCCAACACATGGGACCACGTTTCGAGTTTTCCCCGCCGTTCGCCCAACACCCAGCGACACGATGCGGCGTAGATCGCCGCCGGTTCGCCGTTCAGCGTCGGGTCGGTCTGCCCGAGAAAGGCCAGCAGTTCGGCGTACAGGTTGAACTGCCGGGTCGTCACCACGTCAACGATACTGACCGCCACACCCTGGCGGAGCAGGGCCGCGCACTTGCCGATGAAGCGGTTTCGTTTCTCGACGCGGTCCTTATTGGCCGGGCTGACGAGTCCGATGACCGCCACGAGCGTGCGGTCACGCTCGGCGTCGTAGACGCGGACCTCGAATTCGTCGTCGTCGGGGATGTCCGTTTCGACGGCCAAACTCGGCGCGGCAACCGTCCAGGGGGCGGTGGCAACCCCGTTGGCGTCCGTGCCCGAAAGGCCCGCCGGCACCACGTCTCGCTCGTAGGTGGCAATGTCCACTTCGATCTGTGTGCCGGAATGCACCAGCGGTCCCGATACGTAGCCCGGAGGAAGTTGCTCCCTCAATTGCATCACGATTCTAGCCGGCCACTGGCCGTGAATTTCCTGCCAGGAAACCCGGCGGCTGACGGGCGGGTGGAAGTGGTCGCGTAGCGGCATGTCAAAATCCTCCACTGTAATTGTACATAACTGCTCACCACGCGATGCAATCACTTCACCACCCGTGGCGCCGGCGCGACTTCGGGGAGCATCCGGCTCAACTCGGTGCGCCAGCGGGTGGCTTCGGGCTTGTCGCCGGTTGCTTCGGCGAGGTGGTGGAGTTTGGTGGCTAGCCGGAGTTTGTCGGCGTCGGTGGTGGCGGCGTGGTACTCGGCGCGGAGCCAGTGCAGCTTGTCCGTGGCGACGTGGCCGGGGAACGGGAAGTCGGGGAACGGCGGCGGGGTCGCGGCGAGTTCCTGCCGCTTCGTCTCCCAGGTCGGCTCGTCCCACTTCACGAACTCCCCCTCCGGCCCGAGTTCGCCCCGCACCGCGACCTGTGCCCAGAGTTGCAGCAGGGCGGGCGGGATGTTGAGGAATTGTGGCAGCGGAAGGAGCTGATTATCCCAGCCTCTGCCGCGGATTGTGCCCAGGCCCGGCACGAAGGTGCTACGGCGAAGCGAGAAGGTGCCATCGTCTAAGTCTTCCACCAAGGTTTTTTCAGTGCGGGTGTCAATGCTTCCCACGAATCGCCCGTCGGGGGCGAACCGCGCCAACGCGGGGTGATAGCGTCGGCCTACGGGTGGAAGCAAGCGCTTCAAAGTTCGGGCGTCGAGTAGTTGTGTCGAGTTGTATTTGAGAAGGTCACTGTCACCTGCCACGGGATCATCACGGTAAATTGAGACATGGATGTCCGTGATATCGAGCGTGGCCCCACCAATTCGATGGATCGCATGCAACTGGCTGAAATAAGAGAAGAGGTTGATGTTCTCGCACGCGATGAACTGATCAGTCCAAAACCAGAACTTCTCCTCCGGACGGTTGAGAAATTCGAGCGGCACCTGTGTCCAAGTCTGGGTGTCCCACATTCTCCAAGCATGACCGATGGGCTGATTCACCACGTCGCGTGGTGTCAGTAACCACTTGTCGCCAGGACTGATTTCAAAATCAGCAAGGTTGTTGGGGAAGTCGATCCGCACCAGCACCCGCCCCGACTCAGCGGCGAAGACGACGAGTTGGGGTTTAGGGTCGGGTGCCCGTCGGCCGTCCGGCAAGTACGTCTCCTCGACAGTCGTTAAGAATCGTCCGCCAGGTGAGAATCGGAGTTTTGATCTGTTCAGGCGGCGACCCTGCGAATCAAGACGTGCCAGTAATTGGCCCGTCGTCATGTCGTATAGCTCGTTGGCACCACGGGACTCACTAGACCAATTGCGTCCGTCCCCATTGTTCTGTATTTTGGTCAGCTGTGTCACGTCGTACACCATCGTGAGATTGCCAAGTACAATGTGATCGTGGTTCTTTACCCGTTCATTGGACGGAAAGAAGGGGGGATAGCGGAACCGATCCGCCCGCAGAGCTGTCTTGGCCCGGAACGTCCCGTTAGGGTTCCAGAAGCGGAGGATACCATCGCGATCCTGGGTGTAGATCGTTTTGCTATCGGGGCTGAAGCCGCACGTCTTGATCACTTCCACTTGCTCGCGTAGGGTGGCCCGTATCCGAGCTGTGCGGCGCTCCCAGAGCCGAACCACCCCGCCCTCGTCCAAAGTCAGCACCGTCAAGCCGTCACCGCTGAGTATCTCACTGTCAACGGGCGGGCCATCCAAGAACGGCATCGGTGGCAAGAGGGGCGCGTACTGTTGCCCGGCCACGAGGACGGCAGCAGTGGCGAAGTCGCGGAGTGCCTGAACTTCCGGGTTGGATGAAATGTCCATACTGATCGTGGCACTGCCCAAAGGCGATTCCATTTTGAGCGGGGCGATTGTCTGCTTCCACGGGCGGGCCAGCTGGAGCAACCCGACTTTCGTGTCGGTTTTGAACTCCACGAAATCCAGGTCGATTTGCAACCCGATCGCAGCGATTTCGGCCTTGGTCCGTGCCTCGGTGACTTGTTCGAGTGCGTTGAAATAGAGCGTTGAATTTTCCTCCGCCTCGATTCGCTTCTCCTCGGCGATCACTTCGGCACGTCGCGCTTGAGTCGCCAACAAACTACTCACGGCGACGGATGCGAGCAGCAACAGCAAGAACGCGGCTGTTGCCACCACTCGCCCTTTGTGGCGACGGACGAACTTTCTCAGCCGATACCCGGCGCTCGGTGGGCGGGCTTCGACGATCTCGTCGGCGAGGTAGCGTTGGATGTCGCGGGCGAGACCGTTGGCGGTGTCGTAGCGGCGGGTGCGGTCTTTTTCGAGGGCCTTCAGCACGACCCAATCGAGTTCCCCACGCATCAGCTTCGACAGCTTCGCCGGTTCGGTGCCCCGGTTGGCGGCCACGCTGGGCAGGGTGTCGGTGGTGCTGAGTTTGGCACTGGGCTTCGGGGCTTCGACTTCACGAACGATGCGGAGGATTTCGAGCAGGGCGGCTTTGCCGAGGGACTTGCGATCAACGGGCGTCGAACCCGTCAGCAGTTCGTACAGCAATACGCCGAGGGAGTACACGTCGCTGCGGGTGTCGATGTCGAGGTTGTTTAGCGTCGCTTGCTCCGGGGACATGTACTCCGGCGTACCGACCACCCCGCCCAAGCCGGTGTTGATGCTGTGTTCGGAAAGCGGTTGCCCCGTCGCTTTGGCCACCCCGAAGTCGATGACCTTCGGCACCGCCTTGTCGTCGTAGAGTGCAATCAACACGTTGCTTGGCTTGATGTCGCGGTGGATCACGCCCTTCATGTGCGCGTGTTGAATCGCTTGGCACACGGGCACGAACAGTTCCAGGCGTTGTTGCGGGCTGAGCTTGCGTTGATCGCAATACTCCGTGATCGGCGTCCCCTTCACCAACTCCATCACAAAGAACGGTCGGCCGTCCGGGGTCAGGCCGCCGTCGAACACCTTGGCAATGTTCGGGTGGTCCATCATGGCTAACGCCTGCCGCTCCGCCTCAAACCGCGCGATCACCTGCCGGGAATCCATCCCCCGCTTGATGAGCTTGACCGCCACTTTGCGTTTCACCGGCTCCGATTGTTGCGCCAGCCAAACCGTGCCCATGCCGCCTTCGCCGATC